>NZ_JAHWIW010000028.1:0-92746 GCF_025377065.1 Pseudomonas sp. HD6422
GAAGATGTGCTAATTGCCGTGACCGATGGCCTCAAAGGCATGCCAGAGGCCCTCAGCGCTGTGTTTCCAGAGACGACTCTGCAGACGTGCATCGTGCACCTGATCCGCAACAGCCTCGACTTCGCGGCCTGGGACAAGCGGCGGGCTCTGGCCAAGGAGCTGAAGCCGATTTACCAAGCCATCAATGCTGAAGCGGCTGAGCAAGCACTCGATGAGTTTGAAAGCGGGCCGTGGGGCGAGAAATATCCAACGGTGGTGGCTGCCTGGAGACGCGCCTGGGATCGAGTGATTCCATTCTTCGTCTTCCCTCCTGCCATCAGGAAGGTGATTTACACCACCAACGCCATCGAGAGCATCAACGCCCAACTCCGCAAGGTCATCAAGACTCGCGGGCATTTCCCGAATGATGACGCAGCGACCAAACTGATTTGGCTGGGATTGCGCAACATAACAGCCAATTGGGGAAAACCGGCCCATGATTGGAAAAGCGCGATGAATCAATTTGCGATTCTGTACGGAGATCGGTTCATCAGGCCAACCTGGTGAAAATCAGGGCCTGCCTGGCGGCAGGCCATTACCGGCCCGAACACAAAAAAACTGACAGTCCCGTCGCTGTGGGATTGCCGGGGCCGCTTTGCGGCCCTTTCGCGACGCAAGGCCGCTCCCACAGGCGTGAGATCGAATCACCAAGCGTCAATCTGGCGCATGAACGATCGCGAACTCGAGCGAAGTGCCTGTCTCTACATTCAGGTACTGGTCACTTGTGCCCAACTCGGCCTTCACCACATGCCCCCGGTGGTCCTTGAGTCGACAAACGAGACCATCGCCATCCACCGTCAGAGGCTCGATCAACCAGGGATCGGTGACCGCGGCGACTTTGTAGAAACCCAGGTAGCCATTGCGGCTGACGCCAAGCTTCCTCTCGCTCTCATGACGCGACTTCGTGGCAGGCACCAAGGCGGTCGCGCGCAAATCCTATAGACCTCATTGGCCTGAAACAAACATAGGAGCGAGCGCAGCTCGCGATGCGCCGCGCGGGCGGCGCTCGGTATCTGCGCCGCTGCAAGACTCAAGCGCACGCCCCGCGCCTAAATCACCCCACCTTGACCTACGCCACCTGCACCACCACCTTCGCCAAGCTATCCCCCACCTGCTCCTCCACCTTCGACACGATATACGCCCCAATCGGAATCGCCGAAGTGGCCGCCGGCGACGGCGCGTTGCACACGTTCACGCTGCGGGCGGTGTTGACGAACAGGAAGTCGTCGATGAGCTTGCCTTCATTGGACACCGCCTGGGCCCGCACGCCAGCAGGGTAGGGCTTGAGGTCTTCCTTGCGCAGGCTCGGGCAGTACTTCTGCACGGTCTTGAGATAACCGCCCTTGAACAGCGAGTTCTTCATCTCGGTCAGGCCCGGGCGCAGGTTGTCCTTGAGCACCTTGCGAATGCCCTTGTGGCCGAGCATGCCGGCAAGGTCGGACAGCGAAACGTCGGACTTTCGGTAACCCTCGCGCTTCATCGCCAGCACCGCGTTCGGCCCCACGGTGACCGTGCCGTCGATCATCCGCGTCAGATGCACGCCGAGGAACGGCATCGACGGGTCCGGAATCGGGTAGATCAGGTGGTTGACGATCTGGTTGTGCTGCGGCGGCAGCAGGTAGTACTCGCCGCGGAACGGGCAGATGGTGAAGCCCGGCTCGACGCCCAGCATGCGTACCACACGGTCGGCCATCAGCCCGGAACAGGACACCAGGTAGCGGGTGGTGTAGGTGTCGCCCGCGGTCTGCACCACGATCGAGTCCGCCCGCTCGGTCAGGGCCGTGACCTCGCTGCCGAAGACGATGGTGCCGCCTTTCTTCTGGAACTCCTTGGCCATCTGCGCGGTGATCTCGGCGTAGCTGACGATGCCGCTGGAGGGCACGAAGATGCCGCCCAGGCCGACGATGTTCGGCTCGCGCTCGCGCAGCTCGCCAGCGCTCAGCCAGTGGCGCTCCAGGCCATTGGCCGCGGTGCGTTCCCACAGGGCGCGCATGCGCTCCATTTCCAGTTCGTTGGTGGCCACCAGCAGCTTGCCGCACTCGTCGTAGCGAATGCCGTGCTCATCGCAGAAGCGCTTGGTGGCAATGTTGCCCTGCAGGCAGAACTTGGCCTTGAGGCTGCCGGGGGTGTAGTACACGCCGGCATGGATCACGCCGCTGTTGTGGCCGGTCTGGTGCTGGGCCGGGCCGCTTTCCTTCTCCAGCACGAGCATGCGTGCCCCTGGATAGCGGTCAGCCAGCTGCATGGCAGTGGACATGCCGACAATGCCGCCACCGATGATCACGAAATCGTACATGAGTCTGTTCCTTCGACACGCCAGCGACCGGGGATCCGGCCGCTGGCGTGTCGCGTATCAGTTGGAGGTCTGGCCGCGGTGGTGCTGCATTTTCGGGAAGCTGAAGTAGCCCCGCTGGCGCATCAGCTCGCGGCGCAGGCCCGGGTGAGCGGTGAAACGATCGCGACCGTGCAGCCAGAACAGGTTGTTGATCAGCAGGAACGAACCCACCGGCACCGGGATCGAGACCTTGCTCGCGCTGCCTTCCAGCGACTCGCCCAGCTGGAACAGCCAGGTGCCTTCCTCGAAGTTCTCGGGCTGCACGAACTGATCAATGTAGCGCATGGTCGGGCGGCCGGCGGCGTCGGTGTCGAACACTGCGTGGAACACATCCTCGCGGGTGTTCTTGCTGGGCGGCGCGGTCCAGCGCATCACGCGGCGGGCCAGCGGGTGCTTGTAGAAGGTATCCAGGTCGGCCCAGTCGTCCAGGTGCTGCAACAGCGAGTTGCCGCCTTCCATGTTTTGCTCGTCGATCTTCATCATCAGCACGTAGTCGGTGATCTGGTTGACGAAGGTGCCGTCGTTGTGAAGCTCCATGACCCGGTGCGGCTGGCGCAGGTAGCTGTCGGAGTTGTCGACGTTCTCGACCACGAAGCGTGCGTAGAACTGGCCGCTCATGGCGTCGAAGTTCGAGCGGCCCAACAGGTGAGCAACGGCGGTCGACAGCTTGACCATGTCTTCGGCCTGGCTCACATCGTCCAGCCCTTCCGGGATCACCAGCAGGCCGCCGGTGCTGCGGTCGAGCAGGGTGTTGATGATGACCGGGCGCAGGGTGCCCTGGCAGATGTCATCGAGGATCTTGCCGACCTGGAAGCGCAGGAACGACTTGTATTCCAGTGCCTGTACCGGCCATTGCGCCACTGCCGCGACGAAGGCATCGACTGTGGCTTTCGGCAAGCGCAGCTCCAGCAGGCGGTCGGACTGTTCGCTGGCCTGCAGGGTGAAGCCTTGCAGGGCTACGGGCTGGGGAACGGCGGGGGCGTCGATCTGGGTGAAAGCGTTCATGGCGTCTCCTGGGCGGGCCAGTCGGGAATGTCGGTGATGTGCGGCTGTGAGGGAAAATTATCGTCACTTTAACAAAATGTCTACATTTTTAATTTATGTAGTTAAAACGCATTGAGGTAGACGCAAAGCGGAGGTGGCGCCATTTCCGGTATGATCGGCGCTATCTAGCAATGGAACCCCTCTATGGATGACCTTTCTCTGGCTGAACCCGCCTCGGATGCCGCCTACGCGCGCCTGAAGGCCGACATTCTCCAAGGCGCCTATCGGCCGGGTGAAAAGCTGTTGATGAGCAGCCTCAAAGAGCGCTACGCGCTGGGCGTTGGCCCGATGCGCGAGGTGCTGGCGCGGCTGGTCGCCGAGCGCCTGGTGAGTTCGGTCAACCAGAAGGGGTACCGCGTGGCGAGCATGTCGCTGGAAGAAATGCGCGACGTGTACGAGGCCCGGGCGCATCTCGAAGCGATGATCGTCGGCTTGGCTGTCGAGCGCGGCGACGAGGCCTGGGAGGCCTCGATCATCGCCCGCTCGCATGTGTTGTCGAAGGTGGTGGAGCTGCACAGCCCCCAGGAAATGGTCGAGATCTGGGATGCCCGGCACAAGGCGTTCCACAGCGCCATCGCCAGTGGATGCGGGTCCAAGAGCTTGCTGCAGGCCCGGGCGTTCCTTCAGGACCAGGCCGAACGCTATCGCCAGATCTGGCTAAAGCGCACGGTGCTATCGGAAGATGCGCTGCGCCTCAAGCGCGCCGAGCACGCGGCGCTGGTCGAGGCGATCATCGGGCGCGACGCCGACAAGGCCAGCAAGATGATGCTCGATCACCTGCTGACGCCGGTGCCGATCATCACCCAGATCATCGAGAGCGAACAGGGCCTTTTGTAGAGGCTTGTAGCGCCCCCCGCCCAACCTCGCAGGGCGCGGTCTGGTCGGTCACTTGGCGAACAGCTGGCTCATATCCTTGAACGCCTTGAACTCCAGGGCATTGCCGCACGGGTCGAAGAGGAACATGGTGGCCTGCTCGCCGACCTGGCCCTTGAAGCGCACGTAGGGCTCGATGACGAACTTGGTTTCGCGCGCCTTTAGGCGCTCGGCCAGGGCTTCCCACTCGTCCCAGTCGAGAATGATGCCGAAATGCGGCACCGGTACGTCGTGACCGTCGACGGCGTTGGTGTGGGCCGACTCCTGGCTGGCGGTCTTAGGGTGCTCGTGGATGACCAGTTGGTGGCCATAGAAATCGAAGTCGACCCAATGGGTGCTGGAGCGGCCTTCGGCCAGGCCGAACAGATCGCCATAGAAAGCACGAGCGGCCGGGAGGTCGTATACAGGGATTGCCAGGTGGAAAGGGGAGAGGCTCATCAGGGGCTCCAGTCTTGTCCGTTTTGATGGGGGCTTGGGGCCGCTCGCATTCGGCCAGCTGCCTTACGCCTTAGAGCCATCTAAGGGATAGCCGATCAACCAGAAAAAACAACATTTTTTGAGGGGCTGCACCGCTCATACACCAGCCGCTGGAGGTCCTGGCGGGGCTGCTCGAAGCCCCAGGGAGGCCCAGAGGCATCAGGGACGCCCAGGGATTTGCAGGCGGGCGAGCACCGGCAGGTGATCGGAGATCTGCAGGGTGTCCTGCTGCAGTACCTGGGCATCCTGGCGTAGCAGCCTAGGGCTGTGCACCAGGTAGTCCAGCGTGCGGTCCGGCCCGTTGGCCGCCGGGTCGTTGGGGAAGTGGGTCAGCCAGGCATCGCGCTCGGCGCCACTGGCTTCGGCGTTGCTGGGTATCAGCGGGTACTTGTCCCACAGCAGGTGCAGGTCGCTGTCGGCTGAGTAGGTGCCGCGCAGGGCCGGCGGCAGGCGCCGGTACTGACCCAGGGGCAGCAGGTTGAAGTCGCCGCCGATCACCCAGGGCGTGCCCTGGCCTTCCAGGCGATCGAGCACCTTGGCCACATGGGCGACCTGGCGGCGTTGCACGTCGCTGCCGGGTTGGTAGGGCGAGAGGCGGGTGTTGAGCACTGCCAGGCGGCCACCGCCGGCGATGGGCAGGTAGCTGACCAGAAGCCCTGGCTGCGGTCGCAACAGACGCTGCAGGACCGTGTCGGCATCGTTGGGCAGTGCCAGGCGTTCGGCCTTGCCGATCGGGTAGCGGCTGAGGGTGGCCAGGGTGCGGCCGACGCTGCCGAGGATGTGCCGGTCGGGTACCAGCCCGGCCTGCCAGTCGTAGGCCTGGGCAGCACAGGGGTAGAGGTCGGCCAGGCGTTCGCGCAGCAGCGCCAGCTGGTCCTGGTAGTCGGTGGCCTTGGTGTTCTTGTCCAACTGCTGCAGCAGTACCACGTCCGGCTTTTGCGTGCGGATGACACGGGCCACTTCATCGAGGTTGAACGCCAGGTCTTCGGCGCTGGGGCGGGTGTCGTCACCACGGCCCTGGTCGTACCAGAACACATAGCGCTTGCCGGCCAGGTACTGCACGTTCCAGGTCATGACCTTCAGGGTCTGCCCCGGTTGCAGTGCTGCCGGGTTGCCCTGGCAGGCCACCGGCACTGCCTCGCGCTGCGCGGGCTGCCAGCTCAGGTGGTGGGCGAGCAACCACAGCAGGGCCAGCAGCAGGATAATCAGGAGCAGGACGTTGCGCAGTAGTCGGGTCATCGGCTCGGCTTGTCGGTGCGGGTGGTGCCAGCATAACCGAGCCGTTCGTCGGCAGGCCAGTTCAAGCGCCTGCTTCGTTCTCCAGCAGCATGAACAGGCGGTACAGCACCACGGTGATGAACAGGCTGAGGAAGCCGTTCAGGCTGTTGAGCAGCAGTTCGATACCGGTAGCAGGCTCGGGGAACAGCGTCATCAGCAGGGCATCGATCAGCCACAGCGGCGCCAGCACTGCCAGCAGGCAGACCAGGATGCGCAGGAAGTGACCGGTGGTCATCCGTGCGCTTTCGCGCATCGCCTGTACCACCGGCAAGCCGCGCAGCACGACCAGATATTCGGCGAACACCAGGTTGATCATGATCCAGATGCCCGGAATGATCAGCAGGGCAAGGCCAGCGAGGATCAACAGGAAGCTGATCACCAGCAGCAGTACCAACGGCGCCCAGAGCTGGGCCGCGCGTGCCAGCAGGTCGCGCTTGGCGATGTCCTGGCCGTTGCTGCGGGTGTCGAGATAGAGGATCAGCGCGGCGTTGTACAGCGGGTACAACGCCAGGCCGACCAAGGTCGCGGCCGCCATCGCCGCGCGATCGCTCAGTTGGCCTTGCAGCAGTTGCGCGAGCAGGGACTCGAGCACGATCAGCGGCAGGCACAGGGTGATGATGGGGGTCAGGTGGCGGCTGAAGAAATTGAAGGAGTCGCGCAAAATGCTAAGCGGGTTCATGGGTAGACATCACATGACAGTCAAAACAGGGGCCTAACTTTAGCCCAGGGCGGTCATTTGCTGAAAAAACTTTCACCCTTCGGTTGATTGAATCCGGTGCCCAAGCGCCCCATCTTGACACTGTCCGATGTCCTGCTCCCCATGAGGTAGCCCCATGAACACTGAAGAACAAACCCTGATCGACGGCCTGTTCGGCCGCATCAAGCAAGCCGAGGATCCGAGCCAGCCGCGTGACGCCCAGGCCCAGGCGCGCATCGAAGAACACCTGCGTCAGCAACCGGCCGCGCCGTACTACATGGCCCAGGCGATTCTGGTGCAGGAAGCTGCGCTCAAGCGCCTGGACGAACAGAACAAGCAGCTTCAGGCCGAACTGGAGCAGGCCCGTGCCCAGGCCGAGGCCAGCCGGGGGCAGGCCAGCAGTGGTGGGGGTGGTTTCCTCTCCGGTCTGTTCGGTTCGGGCTCGCGCAGCCCGGCACCTGCGCCCCAGCCGCAATCCCAGTTCCAGGCCCCGCCGCCGCGTCCCCAGGCTACTGGCGGCGGCTGGCGCGAACCCTCGGCCCCAGGCTACACCGCGCCCCAGGCACAGCAGCCGGGCTTCGCCGCCGCGCCAGCCCGTGGCGGTGCCAGCAGCTTCCTCGGCGGTGCCATGCAGACTGCGGCTGGCGTGGCCGGTGGTGTGTTGCTGGCGCAGGGGATCAGCAGCTTGTTCAACCACCACTCGCAGCCCGAGGAAGTGGTCGAGGTGATCAAGGAAGAACCCGCGCCGGCCAGCGATAGCGGTGGCTGGCAGGACCAGAGCGGCCAGCAGCAGGTCGCCGACAATGGTGGCTGGGGCGACCAGGGTGGCTATGCCGACAGCGGCTACGACGCTGGCTATGATGGCGACGATGGCGGCTTCTTCTCCGACGACGACTCCTACGTCTGATAGCTCTGGCATACTGCGGTCATTTTCAGGGGTGCGACGCGCCCCTTCTGCCGAGGTTGGGTCGTGAAGAAGATCGCGTTGTTCGCCGATGTGCAGAACCTCTATTACACCGTGCGCCAGGCGCACGGTTGCCATTTCGACTACACCGCACTGTGGGCCGACGTCAGCCGTGAAGGGCAGATCGTCGAGGCCTTCGCCTATGCCATCGACCGCGGTGACAGCAAGCAACAGCAGTTCCAGCAGATATTGCGCAACCTGGGCTTCGAGGTGCGGCTCAAGCCGTTCATCCAGCGTAGCGATGGCTCGGCCAAGGGCGATTGGGACGTTGGAATCACGCTGGATGTGATCGATGCGGCCAGCCGTGTCGATCAGGTGGTGCTGGCCTCCGGCGATGGTGATTTCGACCTGTTGCTCGAGCGGGTGATTCAGCGTCACGGCACCGAGGCAGTGGTGTATGGCGTGCCGGGGCTGACGGCGTTGTCGTTGATACGTGCGGCCAGCCGTTATGTGCCGATCGAGGGGCGATTGTTGTTGCGGCATTGAGCTCTCTTGTGCCAATGATGGCCCCACACTCCGGCAAAGTGTTTCGGTGTTTTTGCCCAGTTTTGTAACTTATTCCCAAGCAACCTCCGCACTAAACTGGGGCACCTGTAAACGGACTTAGAGTGCCCCTGCCATGCCTGCCTCCCGCCGCTTCCCGCTGTTGCTCATCGGTGCCTTTCTGGCCCTGTATCTGATCTGGGGCTCCACCTACCTGTTCATCCGCATCGGCGTGGAGTCCTGGCCGCCGATGCTCATGGCGGGTGTGCGCTTCATGATTGCCGGCGGTCTGCTGTATGGCTTTCTGCGCTGGCGCGGGGTGCCGGCGCCGACCTGGCGGCAATGGCGGGCAGCGGGGGCGATCGGCTTTCTGCTGCTGAGCTGCGGCAACGGTGGCGTGACGGTGGCCGAACACGCCGGGGTCGCCTCGGGTGTGGCGGCCCTGGCCATCGCCACCGTACCGCTGTTCACTTTGCTGTTCGGTCTGTTGTTCGGCCACCGCAACTCGCCCTTGGAATGGGCAGGTATCGCCTTGGGCCTGGTCGGCATCGGCCTGCTCAACCTGGGCTCGAACCTGCAGGCCAGCCCTATCGGCGCGGCACTGATCCTGTTCGCCGCCGCGTCCTGGGCCTTTGGTTCGGTGTGGAGCAAATCGTTGCCGCTGCCCGCCGGCCCCATGGCCAGCGCCGCGGAAATGCTTGTCGGGGGCGCGGTGCTGCTGCTGGGCAGTGCCGTTTCGGGCGAGCGCATGACTCAGATGCCCAGTGCCGCTGGCTGGGGCGCGCTGGCCTATCTGGTGCTGTTCGGCTCGATCCTGGCGTTCAGCGCCTACATGTACCTGCTCAAGCACGTACGCCCGGCAGCTGCCACCAGCTATGCCTACGTCAACCCGGCGGTCGCGGTCCTGCTGGGGATCATTTTTGCCGGTGAGCAGATCGGCGCCGAGGAATGCCTGGCCATGGCCGTGATCATCAGCGCGGTGGTGTTGATCGGTCTGCCGCAATGGCGCCGGCCGCCGCAGCCGCTGGAAGGGGAAATCTGCAAGTAGGGCAGGGCATTGCGGTAAACTTGCGGGCTTCGCTGAACCCCCTGACGGTACCGACATGAATTTCGCCAAACTCGGCCTGATCGAACCCCTGCTGCAGACCTTGCAGCAGTTGGGCTACACCACCCCGACCCCGGTCCAGGCCCAGGCTATCCCCGCCGTGCTGGCCGGCCGCGACCTGATGGCCGCGGCCCAGACCGGCACCGGCAAAACCGCCGGCTTTGCCCTGCCGGTGTTGCAACGTCTGGCGCTGGAGGGCGAGAAGGTCGCCAGCAACTCGATCCGCGCCCTGGTGTTGGTGCCGACTCGGGAATTGGCCGAGCAAGTCCATGCCAACGTCCGCGAGTACGCCGAGAACCTGCCGCTGAGCACTTACGCGGTATACGGTGGTGTCAGCATCAACCCACAGATGATGCGCTTGCGTCGCGGTGTCGATTTGCTGGTGGCAACCCCAGGCCGGCTGCTCGACCTGTTCCGGCAGAACGCCATCAAGTTCAACCAGGTCCAGATGCTGGTTCTCGATGAAGCCGACCGCATGCTCGACCTGGGCTTTGCCGAGGAATTGCAGGCGGTGTACGCGGCCTTGCCGCGCAAGCGCCAGACCTTGTTGTTCTCGGCCACCTTCTCGGAGCAGATCCGCATGCTTGCCGGGCTTGCCCTGAATGACCCGCTGAGCGTCGAAGTCAGCCCGCGCAATGCCGCAGCCACGACGGTCAAGCAATGGTTGGTACCGGTGGACAAGAAGCGCAAGGCCGACCTGTTCTGTCACTTGCTGCGCAAGCAGCGTTGGCAACAGGTGCTGGTATTCGCCAAGACCCGCAACGGCGTCGACCAACTGGTCGAGCGCCTGCTGGGCGAGGGCGTGAATGCCGACGGTATCCATGGTGACCGTCCCCAGGCCACGCGCCAGCGCGCCCTGGACAGCTTCAAGGCGCGTGAGGTGCAGGTACTGGTAGCGACCGATGTAGCGGCCCGTGGCCTGGACATCGACGATCTGCCGCTGGTGGTCAACCTCGACCTGCCCATCGTCGCCGAGGACTACGTGCACCGCATTGGCCGTACAGGCCGGGCGGGCAACAAGGGTGAGGCGATTTCGCTGGTGTGTGCCGATGAAGTGCAACTGCTGGCAGCGATCGAGACCCTGATTCGTCAGACCCTGCCGCGCCATGAAGAGCCGGACTTCATCCCCGACCATCGGGTGCCGATGACCGACGCCAGTGGTCAGGTGATCAAGAAGCCGAAAAAGCCCAAGAAGCCAAAGGAAAACAGCGCCAAGCGCGGTCTGGGGCGCTGGATGGACAGTGAAGAAAACGCTGCCCCAGCGCCGATCAAGGCGGTGCGCAAGGTGCCGAGCTTCAACAGCGGGCCGCGCAAGCGCAAGCCATAAGCGCTTGGCTCTGTGGGAGCAAGGCTGTTGATCCAACTGGATCGCGTCAGCTTGTGGATCCCAACCACTCTGCCGCCGCTCGCCCCGCCCGCAATCCACTGGCAAAGCATGCGGTCAACAGATAGCCACCGGTCGGCGCTTCCCAGTCGAGCATCTCGCCAGCACAGAACACGCCCGGCAGCGCCTTCACCATCAACCCCGCATCCAGCCCCTCGAAGCGCACTCCGCCGGCACTGCTGATCGCTTCGTCCAGGGGACGCGTGCGCACCAAAGTGATCGGCAGCGCCTTGATCGCCCGTGCCAGCGCCTGCGGGTCGGCGAAGGTCGGTGCATCGGTGAGCTCGCGCAGCAACCCCGCTTTGACCCCGTCGATCCCCAACTGGCCTTGCAGATGCTTGGCCATCGAGCGTGATCCACGTGGCTTGGCCAGCGCCTTGGCGATGTTGTCCACAGGCTTGTCCGGCAACAGATCGAGCAGCAGCGTGGCATGCCCATCGCGGGCGATGGCATCGCGCAGCGGCGCCGACCAGGCGTACACCAGGCTGCCTTCGACGCCTTGGGCGGTGAGGATGAACTCTCCTTTACGCGCAGGCATACCGGGCATGCCCAAGGCGATGTTCTTCAGCGGCGCCCCGGCGAACTTGTCGCGCAGCACAGTACTCCAGCCCTGGACTTCGAAGCCACAGTTGCTGGGCCGCAATGGCGAGATATCCACAGCGCGTTCGGTCAGGAGCGGCTGCCAGGCGCCATCGGAGCCCAATCGCGCCCAACTGCCGCCGCCCAAAGCAAGGACTACGGCGTCGGCCCGCACCTGCAGTTCGCCTTGTGGATAACTGATCCGCAAGCTGCCGTCGGCATTCCATCCGAGCCAGCGGTGGCGGGTGTGGATAACCACGCCGCTGTCGCGCAGGCGCTTGAGCCAGGCGCGTAGCAGCGGCGCCGCCTTCATGTCGGTGGGAAACACCCGGCCGGAAGTGCCGACGAAAGTGTCGATGCCGAGACCATGAATCCACTGGCGCAGGGCATCGGCATCGAAGTCGCGCAACAGAGCGTCGATCTCATCCTGACGCCCGGCGTAGCGCGCCTTGAATTGTGGATAACCTTCCGAATGGGTGATGTTCATGCCGCCTACACCGGCCAGCAGGAACTTGCGCCCTACCGATGGCATGGCGTCGAACACCTGTACCGCCAGGCCCGCCTGGGCCAATGCTTCGGCGGCCATGAGGCCGGCCGGGCCACCACCGATGACGACGGCCAGGGGAGGGGATGCGCGGTGAATTTCGGACATGGGGGCGACAGGCTGTGGAAAAGACCGCACATTCTAGCCTAGCGCAGCCGTCGGAAGCACTGGTCAAAAAACGATCACATCCCCGCAGGCCAGGCTGGACGAGGGCTGCAGGAGCTTTCACAGAGGTTATCCACAAGCGGTTCCACAGTCATTGTGAACAACCGACGACCCGTGCCGCGCTGTGGTGGAGAATGCCGTGACGCCGGGCCAATGCCTGGCGATCCTTGCTGTAGCCTCCACCGATCACGCCGACCACGGGGATATCCCGGCCCAGGCAATGGCGCAGCACCTGTTCGTCACGTGCGGCCAGACCTTCGTCGGTCAGTTGCAGGTAGCCCAGGGCATCGTCCTTGTGCACGTCGACACCGGCGTCGTACAGCACCAGGTCCGGGCGGTACAACGGCAGCAGGTAATTCAAGGCATCGTCCACCACCTTCAGGTAGGCGGCATCGTCCATGCCCCGTGGCAGCGGTATGTCCCAGTCACTGTCGGCCTTGCGTGCCGGGAAGTTTTGCTCGCAGTGCAGCGACACGGTGATCGCCTCCGGCGTGTCGTGGAGAATGCGCGCGGTGCCGTCGCCCTGGTGCACGTCGCAGTCGAAGATCAGTACCCGGTGCACCCGTCCGGCTTCGAGCAGGTAGCGGCTGATCACCGCCAGGTCGTTGAAGATGCAAAAGCCGGCCGGATGGTCGTAGTGGGCGTGATGAGTGCCGCCAGCCAGATGGCAGGCGACGCCATGCTGCAGGGCCATCTCTGCGGTCAGCAGCGAGCCACCTACCGCGCGCACGGTGCGCCGGGCCAGCGCCTCGCTCCAGGGCAGGCCGAGGCGGCGCTGGTCCTCGCGGGAGAGCTCGCCGTTCATGTAGCGCTCGATGTAGTCGCGGTCATGGGCCAGGGCGAGGATGTCGTTGGGACAGATTTCCGGACGCAGCAAGTCCTGGTCGCTGACCAGCCCGCTGTCGACCAGGTGGTCGCGCAGCAGGCGGAACTTGTCCATGGGGAAGCGGTGCTCGGCGGGGAACTCCGGGCTGTAGTCGTCGTGGTAGATCAGCGGCAACGGCATGGGGTGTTCGCAACGTGGGGCCAGCGCTGATCTTGCCATGGTCGCGGTATAGCCTGCCAACTGCATGATGGCAGGCATCGGTTCGCTGGTGCGGGCAGCCTAGCGACCGACGCTGGCCAGTACCCGCCGCCAGTCGGGCTCGTTGAGGCGGCCGAGAATCCGCGTCTTGCCGGTGGCATCGACGGAGACGAACAGGGCGCTGGCATAGCCGCTTTCACGCTCGCCCCCGGCCACGCCCTGGGAGCGCTGGAAGTGATCGATGCAGCCGTTGTGGGTCACCAGCACCAGATTATGCCCGGCCCGTTTGTGCGCCAGGGCTTCGCTGGCGAACTGGCGGTCGCAGTTTTCCAGCCAGTCTTCGCTCGCCACGTGCTGGCCGAGGATGAAGTGCGCGGTTTGCCGGGTACGCAGTTTCGGGCTGCTGATCAGGTCGGCGCCGGACAGCCCGAGTTGCTGCAAGCCTTGACCGACCCGCGATGCCGCTTGGCTGCCGGCCACGGTGATGCCGGTGGCGTCGTCCAGGCAGGGGCCCGGTGCGCTGTCGCAGCGCTCGGCATGGCGGATCATCACGATCACCGCGCCCTCGGCCCAGTCCTGCAACAGGCCGCTGTCACTCAATTGCTGTTCGTTGCCAAGGTCCACGATGTGCGTCCTCGTCGCCAGCCAGGTGGTCAACGCCGCCACGACCATGCACAGGCCGAGGACGGCACCGAGGGCCTTGCGTGACAGCCGTCGCTTGCGCCGCAGGCGGATGGCCGAATGACCCAGGGTGGTGCTTGGTAGCATGCAGGACTCCAATGGCAGGCAATGATTGGCTGGCATTGTGAGAAGGCTGCTGTCGGAGCCCGGTGAAGGCCCTGTGAAAATTGCATTGCATTGGCAGGGTTGGGTGAAAGTGCGGCGTGCGCCTACGCTGTAGACTGAGCCACCGTAAAATCGGAGCACGCCCGATGAGCCCCATCCTCGAACTGCACAGTGCCCGCCTGTTGCTGCGCCAATGGCAGGATGACGACCTGCGGGAGTTCGCGGCAATGTGCGCCGATCCGCAGGTGATGCGGTATTTTCCAGCGCCTCTGACGCGCCTGGAAGCGGCGGCGCTGATCGGTCGCATCCGCGGTCATTTCAGCGAGTACGGTTTCGGTCTGTGGGCCTTGGAGCGGACCGACAGCGGCGCCTTCATCGGCATGACCGGGCTGCTCAACGTCAACTTCGACGCGCCGTTCGCGCCGGCGGTGGAAATCAGCTGGCGTCTGGCCCGGCGCCACTGGGGCCTTGGCTTCGCCAGCGAGGCGGCCTGGACCTGCCTGCGTTGTGCTTTCGCCCAATTGCGCCTGGACCAAGTGGTGTCGTTCACTACCCAGAGCAACCTTCCCTCGCAGAAAGTCATGCAGGCCATTGGCATGGTCCAGGACCCCGATGGCAGCTTCGAGCACCCGCGCCTGCCCACGGGCCATCCGCTGCGCCCCCATGTGCTCTATCGAATGGACGCCCGCACTGGGAACAGACCCTGCGCACTGAATGAGCCACCATGCGTGGCGCCAATGACAAATTCTGTATCATTCGTTTCTGTGAGCGCAGTAGAGCTGTGATGCCTAGCGAGGAGAATTTCCAATGAGTCATGTGCTGGACGACCTGGTCGACCTGTTGAGCCTGGAGTCGATCGAGGAAAACCTGTTCCGTGGGCGCAGCCAGGACTTGGGCTTCCGCCAACTGTACGGTGGTCAGGTACTGGGCCAGTCGCTGTCGGCGGCCAGTCAGACAGTCGAGGATGCGCGCCATGTGCATTCGCTGCACGGCTATTTCCTGCGCCCTGGCGATGCCACCTTGCCGGTGGTGTACTCGGTCGACCGCGTGCGTGATGGCGGCAGCTTCAGCACCCGCCGGGTGACCGCGATCCAGAAGGGCCAGACCATTTTCACCCTCAGCGCGTCGTTCCAGTACGACGAAGAGGGCTTCGAGCACCAGGCGCAAATGCCCGACGTGGTCGGCCCGGAAAATTTACCGACCGAGGTTGAGCTGGCCCAACCCATGGCCCACCTGCTGCCCGAGCGGATCCGCGACAAAGTGCTGTGCGCCAAGCCGATCGAGATCCGCCCGGTGACCGAGCGCGACCCTTACAACCCCAAGCCTGGCGACCCGGTGAAGTACGCCTGGTTCCGCGCCGACGGCGTGCTTCCGGATGTACCGGCGCTGCACAAGTACCTGCTGGCCTACGCATCCGACTTCGGCTTGCTGACCACTTCGCTGCAACCCCATGGCAAGTCGGTTTGGCACCGCGACATGCAGATCGCCAGCCTCGACCATGCCCTGTGGTTCCACGGCGACCTGCGTGCCGACGACTGGCTGCTGTATGCCACCGACAGCCCTTGGGCCGGCAATGCCCGCGGTTTCTGCCGTGGCAG
Source organism: Pseudomonas sp. HD6422 (assembly GCF_025377065.1). Taxonomy (NCBI): domain Bacteria; kingdom Pseudomonadati; phylum Pseudomonadota; class Gammaproteobacteria; order Pseudomonadales; family Pseudomonadaceae; genus Pseudomonas; species Pseudomonas sp. HD6422. The sequence goes on from NZ_JAHWIW010000028.1 coordinate 15,376, forward strand.
CATCTTCAACCGCGCCGGCAAACTGGTGGCCTCGTCGACCCAGGAAGGCCTGATCCGTCATCGCAAGGACTGGGCATGAGCCTCGGCCAGATCCGCAACTGGGTGTTCGACATGGACGGCACCCTGACCGTGGCGGTGCATGACTTCGCCGCCATTCGCGTGGCGTTGGGCATTCCGCCCGAAGACGACATCCTTACCCATCTGGCCGCCTTGCCTGCCGAGCAGGCGGCGGCCAAGCATGCCTGGCTGCTGGAACACGAGCGCGACCTGGCCGTGGCGTCCACCGCTGCCGAAGGTGCCGTGGCGCTGGTGCGTGAGTTGGCCGGGCGCGGTTGCCGGCTGGGCATCCTCACCCGTAATGCCCGGGAGCTGGCGCATGTCACCCTGGAGGCCATCGGTCTGGCGGATTGTTTTCCGGTCGAGCACATTCTCGGCCGTGACGAAGCCGCACCCAAGCCGAGCCCGGATGGTTTGCTGAAGATCGCCGATGCCTGGGGTGTGCCGCCCGGCGAGATGGTGATGGTGGGCGACTACCGCTTCGACCTCGATTGCGGGCGTGCGGCAGGGGCGCGCACGGTACTGGTCAACCTGCCGGACAATCCCTGGCCGCAGTTGGCGGATTGGCATGCGGCGGACTGTCGGGCGTTGCAGGGGATGCTGGGCTGACTTCACCGTGTCAGTGCTGGACCTTTCGCGCCGAACCGCCGCGAAAGGTCCGCCACTGACTATGCTGAACCCTTGTCTTCCCCGTGAATGGAACCCCCTGCCATGACCCACAAGGCCATCTACCTGCAACCCGGTGGCGGTTACGACAAGGTCGAAGTCGGCACCTGCGAGGCCCCCGCGCCGCAGGCCGGCGAGATCACCGTGCGCCTGCATGCCAGCTCCCTCAACTACCACGACTTCGCCGTGGTCAGCGGCATGTGGGGCCCGAGCGAGCGGCGCATTCCCATGGCCGATGGGGCCGGCGAGGTCGTTGCGGTCGGTGCCGGCGTGACCGAATTCAAGGTCGGCGACCACGTCGTCAGTACCTTCTTCCCCGACTGGCTCGACGGCCAGACTCAGCTCGAAGGCTTCGCCAGCGTGCCCGGTGACGGCATCGATGGCTATGCCCGCGAACAGGTCACTGCCCGCGCTACCTCCTTCACCCTGGCGCCCGAGGGCTTCAGCCATGCCGAGGCTGCCACTCTGACCACCGCCGGCCTCACTGCTTGGCGCGCGCTGATGAGCGACGATCACCTGAAACCGGGCGATACCGTGCTGGTGCAGGGCACCGGCGGGGTGTCGATCTTCGCCTTGCAGTTCGCCAAGCTGGCTGGCGCCACGGTGATCGCCACCTCGTCCAGCGATGCCAAGCTCGAGCGCCTCAAGGCCCTGGGCGCCGACCATCTGATCAACTACCGCAGCATCCCGACCTGGGGCGAGAAGGTGCGCGAGCTCACCGGCAATCGCGGCGTCGATCATGTGATCGAGGTCGGTGGGCCGGCAACCCTGGAGCAATCGATGATCGCTGCCCGGATCGGCGGGCATGTGTCGCTGATCGGCATCCTCACCGGCGTGGCCGGGGAGTTTCCGCTGGTGCAGGCGTTGGTCCGGCAGATCCGCCTGCAAGGGGTGTTGGTCGGCAGTCGCGCTCAGCAGCAGGCAATGGTGCGGGCCATCGATGCCAATGGCCTGCGACCTGTGGTGGACAAACACTTCGAGCTGGAACAGATCGTCGATGCGTTCCGCTACCAGGAGAGCAACCGGCATTTCGGCAAGATCTGCCTGACCTGGTAAGGCCGCCAGCGGTGTAATGGCGCCGCTAGTCGGGCAACAACCGATCGCGGCTGTTGGACAGGTGCAGACAAATAGCCGCCCGCGCCGCATCGGGGTCCTGGCGGCGAATGGCGTTGAGGATCGCCTCGTGCTCCAGGTTGGCCAGGTAGGCGTGCCGCGCCAGGTTGGCCCCGGCGCGCTCGGCCAGGGCCATGCGGTTGCGCGGGATCAGGCCATTGCCCAGTTGCGCCATCATTTCGCTGAAGTACAGGTTGCCGGTGGCTTCGGCGATCAATAGGTGAAAGCGCCGGTCCGCTTCGATGCAGCTGTCTCCGGCGGCTGCCAGATCCTGGTAGTCGTCCAGCGCCTGGCGCATGCGTGCCAGGTGCTGATCATCCCGGCGTACTGCGGCCAAAGCGGCGGCCTGGCCCTCCAGGCCAATGCGCATTTCCAGCAGATCACGCACGCTCGCGGCATTCTCCGCACCCACCCGCAAAGTGCCCTGGCCCAGGCGCTCGATCACGAACGTGCCGATGCCGTGGCGCGGCTCGACCAGCCCTGATGCCTGCAACTTGGACAAGGCTTCGCGCACCACAGTGCGGCTGACGCCATGCTCGCGCACCAAGGTGTTTTCCGAGGGCAGTTTGTCGCCTGGCTTGAAGGTGCCGAGCAGAATCTGCTGGGTCAGGCTCGACACCAGATCATGAGCACGGCTGTGGCTACGTTTGACGTTCGAAGAGGACATGGAAGGATTCCGGGGATGTACATGCTTGTATGACAAGTTAAACGATAAAAATAGTTTCTGCTCGATTTTCCCCGCACGGCTCATGCGCATGTTGACACGTTAGCTACTAGATGACCGCAAGTTTGCTAGTTATATGCTTGTATTTTGCCATTTGAGTTGTATTTCCCATCTTGTCGTACAACCTTGCGGGGCATATGCTCCGTCCCACTGTCCTGCCCGACAAGCCAACCCGCACAAAAACAATTAGTGGGAGATTCACAAGTGAACGACACCCTCGCTGCGCCTGCGCGCAATGACGGCAATGCCCTGGCCAGCGCCGTGGCCAAGGTCAAGCGCCATGTCCTGCCGCTGTTCGTCATCATGTTCATCGTCAACTATCTCGACCGCGTCAACATCGGCTTCGTCCGCCCTCACCTGGAAAGCGACCTGGGCATCAGCGCTGCAGCCTACGGCTTTGGCGCAGGCCTGTTCTTCATTGGCTATGCACTGTTCGAGGTGCCGTCGAACATGCTCCTGCAACGCGTGGGCGCGCGCCTGTGGTTGACCCGCATCATGTTCACCTGGGGCCTGGTGGCCACGGCCATGGCCTTCGTCCAGAACGAAACTCAGTTCTATGTGCTGCGCTTTCTGCTGGGCGTGGCCGAGGCGGGCTTCTTCCCTGGCGTGATCTACTACTTCACCCGCTGGCTGCCAGCGGCCGAGCGCGGTAAGGCGATCGCCATCTTCCTCAGCGGATCGGCATTGGCGTCGCTGATCTCCGGTCCCTTGGCCGGTGCCCTGATGCAGATCCAGGGCCTGGGCCTTCACGGCTGGCAATGGATGTTGTTCATCGAAGGCATGGCTTCGGTGACGCTGTGCTTCTTCGTGTTCTTCTGGCTCGACTCCAAACCCCAGGATGCCAAGTGGCTGAGCCAGGCCGAGCAGGCTGCGCTGGTCGAGACCATCGACCGCGAGCAGCGTGAGCGCGAAGCGTCCGGCGTAGTCAGGCCTTCGGCCTGGAGCCTGCTCAAGGACCGCCAGATCGTGCTGTTCTGCCTGATCTACTTCTGCATTCAGCTGACCATTTATGCAGCGACCTTCTGGCTGCCGAGCATCATCAAGCGCATGGGCGAGCTGAGCGACCTGCAGGTCGGTTTCTTCAACTCCATTCCCTGGCTGATCTCGATCCTGGCCATGTACGCCTTCGCCGCCGGTTCCGCCCGCTGGAGGTTCCAGCAGGCATGGGTGGCAAGCGCCCTGGTGATCGCCGCGATCGGTATGTTCATGTCCACCACCGGCGGACCGGTGTTCGCCTTCATCGCCATCTGCTTTGCCGCCATCGGCTTCAAGTCGGCGTCCTCACTGTTCTGGCCGATTCCCCAGGGCTACCTGGATGCACGCATCGCCGCGGCGGTGATCGCGCTGATCAACTCGGTCGGCAACCTCGGCGGCTTCGTCGCCCCCACCACGTTCGGCCTGCTCGAACAACAGACCGGCTCGATCCAGGGTGGGCTCTATGGCCTGGCCGTGACCTCGGTACTGGCGGCCATCGCCGTGTTCTTCGTCCGTATCCGCCCCAAGGGCGCTCCCTCCCATGACCTCAAGGCTCCGTCGGCCTTGGGCCAGACCCACTGATGACTGCGAGACAACAACCATGAACATGCACACGACACCCGCGCTCCATACCCAAACGCCCGTGGTCACCGACTTGCGCGTGATCCCGGTGGCTGGCCACGACAGCATGCTGCTCAACCTCAGTGGCGCCCATGGCCCGTTCTTTACCCGTAACGTCGTAGTGCTGCGCGACAGCGCTGGCAACACCGGCCTGGGCGAAGTGCCGGGTGGCGAGAAGATCCGCCAGACCCTTGAAGACGCTCGCAGCCTGGTGGTCGGCCAGCCCATCGGCCATTACCAGCGCGTGCTCAACGCCATGCGCCAGACCTTTGCCAATCGCGATGCCGCAGGCCGTGGTCTGCAGACCTTCGACCTGCGTATCACCGTGCATGCGGTGACCGCCATCGAGTCGGCCTTGCTCGACTTGCTCGGCCAGCACCTGAATGTGCCCATGGCGGCGTTGCTCGGCGAAGGCCAGCAACGCGATGCGGTGAAGATGCTGGGCTACCTGTTCTACATCGGTGACCGCCAGCAGACCGACCTGGCCTACCGCAATGAAGCCGATGCCGACGACGACTGGTTCCGCCTGCGTCACGAAAAGGCGCTGACCCCCGAGGCGGTAGTGCGCCTGGCCGAAGCCGCCAAGCAGCGTTATGGCTTCAGCGACTTCAAGCTCAAGGGCGGTGTACTGCGCGGCGAAGAAGAGATGGAAGCGGTGACCGCGCTGGCCGAACGCTTCCCCGAAGCGCGCATCACCCTCGACCCCAACGGTGCCTGGTCGCTCAAGGAGGCTATCGCCCTGTGCCGCGACAAGCACGATGTGCTGGCCTATGCCGAGGACCCGTGCGGCGCCGAGAACGGTTACTCGGGCCGTGAGGTGATGGCCGAGTTCCGCCGCGCCACCGGCCTGCCGACGGCCACCAACATGATCGCCACCGACTGGCGGCAGATGGGCCACGCGATCCAGTTGCAGTCGGTGGACATTCCACTGGCCGATCCGCACTTCTGGACCTTGCAAGGTTCGGTACGGGTGGCGCAGATGTGCAACGACTGGGGCCTGACCTGGGGTTCGCATTCGAACAACCATTTCGACATCTCCCTGGCCATGTTCACTCAGGTGGCAGCGGCTGCGCCGGGTGAGATCACGGCGATCGACACGCACTGGATCTGGCAGGACGGCCAGCGCCTGACCCGCGAACCACTGCGAATCGTCGATGGCCATGTGCGCGTACCGGAGCGCCCGGGATTGGGTGTGGAGATCGATGAAGACCAGTTGACCAAGGCCCATGAGTGCTACCGCAACATGGGGCTGGGGGCACGGGATGACAGCGTGGCGATGCAGTTCCTGATTCCGGGGTGGCAGTTCGATAACAAGCGGCCTTGCCTGGTGCGGTGAGCCATAGGGCCTCTTCGCGGGTAAGCCGGGGCGCCGAACCGCCGCTCCCACAGCCTGTGGGAGCGGGCTTGTCCCGCGAAGGGGCCAGCGCCATTTATCCGGCTTCGAAAAACCCCCGCGCCATCGCCACGAACGCGCCCAACACCGGGTTCGGGTTATCCCGGCAATACGCCAGAAAGATCTCCGCCTGCTGCTCCATTCCCAGCAACGGCCTGAACACCACCTGCTCCAGGCGCAACGCCTGCGCCGAGGCCGGCACCACCGCGCAACCCAAGCCGACATTGACCAACCCCAGCACCGAGTGAGTCTGCCCCAACCGATGCAGGTATCGCGGCTGCACCTCGTGCCGGGCGAACAGATTGGTGATGCGGTCATGCAGGTAGCGCCCTTCGCCGGCGCTGTACATGATGAACGGCTGCCCATGGAAGTCCTCCGGCCTGAGCCGCTCGCGGCTGCTCAATGGATGTCCTGCCGGCAGCGCCGCGACGAAAGGCTCGCGGTGGATCGGCACGTACTCGACCCGCGCGCTGGGCAGTACCTGGCGTACCAGACCGATGTCGATCAGGCTGGCTTCGAGGTCATGCACCTGGGTGCTGGACACGCTTTCGCTGAGCATCAGCTCGATATCCGGCAGAGCCTTGCCGGCATGGACCAGCAAACGCGGAATCATGCTGTAGGCGCCCACCGCAGTGAAACCCAGGGTCAATCGACCGGCCTCGCCGTGGGCGATACGCCGGGCCGAGTGGCTGGCGGTCTCGGCGATGTGCAGGATGCGTCGGGCATCTTCCAAGAAGCTCTGGCCGGCGAGGGTCAGCCGCGCCTGGCGGTTGTTGCGCTCGAGCAGCAGCACTCCGAGCGAATGTTCCAGCAGTTGGATCTGCCGGCTCAGCGGCGGTTGCGTCATGTGCAGGCGAGTGGCCGCACGGCCGAAATGCAGTTCTTCGGCAACGGCGACGAAACAGCGCAGCTGGTGCAATTCCATGATTCAATTCCTGAATTATTCGATCCAGCATCTATATTAGACCTGTATCAAATGCCGGCCTAGCATCGACCTATGTCTTCGAACTGCCGGATACCCACGATGAACCACAACACCATCGACGTGCTGCTGACCCAGCCCGTGCCAGAGGCCATCGACGCCCAGCTGGTCGCTGCCTATCAGGTGCACAGGCTGTATCAGCAGGCCAACCCGCAACAGCTGCTCGACCAAGTCGGTCCGCGCATTCGCGGTGTGGTTACCGGTGGCGCCAAGGGGCTTTCCAACGCCTTGATGGACCAGCTGCCTGCCCTGGAAATCATCGCCATCAGCGGCATCGGTACCGACGCCGTGGACCTGCGCCATGCGGCCAGCCGCAACATTCATGTCACCACCACGCCGGGTGTGCTCACCGCCGACGTTGCCGACCTGGCCCTGGGCCTGATCATCAGCACCCTGCGCCGCCTGGGCGAAGGTGAGCGGTTGGTGCGCGATGGCTTGTGGGGCACGGTCAACCTGCCGTTGGCGCGTAAGGTCAGCGGCATCGACCTGGGCATCGTCGGCCTTGGCCAGGTGGGCAAGGCCATCGCCCGCCGCGCCGCCGCCTTCGACATGCGCATCGCCTATCACGGACGTCGCGAGCAGGCGGATTGCGGTTACCGCTACGCCGCCGACCTGGTCGAACTGGCGCGCTCGGTCGACGTGCTGGTGGTCGCCGCTTCCGCTGATGGTGGTCAGGTTCTGGTGACGGCCGATGTGCTCGAAGCGCTCGGGCCGCAGGGATACCTGATCAACGTCGCACGGGGCAAGCTGGTGGATGAACCGGCGCTGGTCGAGGCGCTGCGGGAAGGTCGTATCGCCGGTGCCGGGCTGGACGTGTTCGTCGACGAGCCCCATGTGCCTGCGGCATTGCTCGACCTCAACCAAGCCAGCCTGCAACCGCACCGGGGCAGCGCTACGCTGCAGACCCGGCTGGAGATGGGGCAGATGGTGCTCGACAACCTGGCTGCCTGTTTCCGGGGCGAAATACCGCCCAATTGCGCCTAGCTGCCAACACCGGCTTCTACAGGCCCGTACACACACCACACAGCCCAAAAGCCACACCTTCTCTTCACAAGAACAATCGCTTCCATCGAGAAGCAAGAGGGTCACATGAACAGCAAATCCGCCGTCGCCGCACCACAGGCACTGGCTGGGGTCGGTCGCCATCGCTTCCTGATCCTGGCGCTGATCTTCGTCATCACTGTCATCAACTACGCCGACCGGGCCACCCTGTCGATCACCGGAACCGAAGTGCTCAAGGATCTGGGCATGGACCCGGTCATGCTCGGCATGGTGTTTTCCGCGTTCGCCTGGGCCTATGCCCTCGGTCAAGTGCCGGGCGGCTGGCTGCTCGATCGCTTCGGTGCCCGTCGGGTCTACGGCGTCAGCCTGATCCTCTGGTCGCTGTTCACCCTGCTGCAGGGCACCGTGGGCTGGATGGGCCTGGCCGGCGCATCGGCGGCGGTGGCGTTGTTCTCCATGCGCTTCATGCTCGGCCTGGTGGAGTCGCCGGCATTTCCGGCCAACTCGCGGGTGGTCAGTTGCTGGTTCCCCACCCGCGAACGCGGCACGGCATCGGCCTTGTTCAACTCGGCGCAGTACATGGCGGTGGTGGTGTTCGCCCCGTTGATGGCGTGGATGACCCACACCCTGAGTTGGGAGCAGGTATTCATCTGGATGGGTGTGCTGGGGTTGCTGCTGAGCCTGGTGTGGTTCCGCCTCTACCATGAACCCCACAGCGCACCGCGACTCAGCCGCGAAGAGCTCGATTACATGCGTGAGGGTGGCGCACTGGTCGATCTGGAAAAAGAACGCAAGGCAGCCAAGAGCAAGCCGACCCGCGCCGAAGTGATGCAACTGTTCACCAGTCGCAACCTGTGGGCGGTGTACCTGGGCCAGTACTGCATCACCGCGCTGACCTATTTCTTCATCACCTGGTTCCCGATCTACCTGATCAAAGGCCGTGGCATGACTATCATGGAGGCCGGCTGGGTCGCTGCGCTGCCGGCGATCTGCGGCTTCACCGGCGGCATTCTCGGTGGGTTGCTGTCCGACTGGTTGATCAGTCGTGGCGTGCATCCTTCGAAAGCGCGCAAGACCCCGTTCGTGATCGGCATGGCACTGTCGACCAGCCTGGTGCTGGCCAACTATGTCGACGGCAACGCTGCAGTGATCGGCTTGATGACTTTGGCGTTCTTCGGCAAGGGCCTGGCGGCGGTAGGCTGGGCGGTGCTGTCGGACGTGGCGCCGAAGAAGATGGTCGGCCTGTGTGGTGGCGTGTTCAACGGCATCGGCAACATCGCCGGCATCGTCACCCCGCTGGTGATCGGTTACGTGGTGGCCTCCACCGGCTCATTCCACAACGCACTCTGGTTCGTGGCCGCCCATGGCGTGCTGGGAATCCTCGCTTACCTGTTGCTGGCCCGACGCTTCGAGCGTACCGGACAGGCGTAGGCAGACGCCTGAGCAACAGGGCCCCGGGAGACCGGGGCTTTTTTTTAATGCCTGCCGTACGTTGTTTGGCGCCTGTGAGATCGAGCGCCGCCCGCGCGGCGCTCGATTTACGCACCACCTCCAGACGCCCCGATGACGCATCCAGACATGCCATTGGCGACATCTGGCGCGATTGGAAATGCGTTGTCGTGATCGCGCACCTGTGGGACGTTCTCGTGTAAATTCCCGGCGCCGTGCGGGGCTTAAATGGTCCCCGCATTTGCCGGTGCGTTGCTCTGTAAAGCGTGCAGAAGGTCAACAACAGAGCGTGAGCGACGTGTCATTTTTCCCTCATCTTCCAGGAGCAATTTTCGCCTACGCCTGCCCGTCTTTCCTTGTGTCAGCAAAAAGAGAACAAGATCAATGAACACCGTGGGATCTGATGGCAACCTTGCACAAGGTTTCAAGCCGCGTCATGTAACGATGCTGTCCATCGCGGGCATCATCGGAGCAGGACTTTTCGTGGGTTCCGGGCACGCCATCGCGGCAGCCGGGCCTGCAACCATAGTTTCTTATTTCGTGGCCGGAACCCTGGTGGTGCTGGTCATGCGCATGCTCGGCGAAATGGCCGTGGCGCACCCCGACACCGGTTCGTTCTCCACCTATGCCGACCAGGCCATCGGCCGTTGGGCCGGTTACACCATCGGCTGGTTGTACTGGTGGTTCTGGGTGTTGGTCATCCCGATCGAAGCACTGGCCGCCGGACACGTGCTCAACGCCTGGTTCCCTGACATCCCAAGCTGGATCTTCGCTCTGGCTTCGGTGGTGCTGCTGGCCGGTACCAACCTGTTCAGCGTGGCCAAGTACGGCGAGTTCGAGTTCTGGTTCGCCATTCTGAAGGTCACGGCCATTCTGGGCTTCATCGGCCTGGGCTTCGCCGCGCTGATGGGCTGGTTGCCCAATCGGGAGGTCAGCGGCCTCAGCAGCCTGATGGCCGAGCACGGCGGCTTCGCGCCCAAGGGCTGGTCGGCGGTGATCGGCGCCTTCATTACCGTGATGTTCAGCTTCATCGGTACCGAGGCGGTGACCATCGCGGCATCCGAGTCCAGCGACCCGTCGCGCAACATCGCCAAGGCCACGCGCTCGGTGATCTGGCGGATCAGCACCTTTTACATCCTGTCGATCTTCGTGATCATCTCGGTGGTGCCGTGGAACGATCCGCAACTGGCGGTGGTGGGCTCTTACCAGCGAGCGCTGGAGATCATGAACATCCCCAATGCCGCCTTCATGGTCGATCTGGTGGTGCTGGTGGCGGTGACCAGTTGCATGAACTCGTCGATCTACATCGCTTCGCGGATGATGTACTCGCTGGCCAAGCGTGGCGACGCGCCGGCCATGCTCAACAAGACCTCCAAGGTTGGCGTGCCGCGTGCGGCCGTCTTCGGCAGTACCTTGATCGGTGCCGCCATCGCCGTGCTGAACTACTTCGCGCCGAAGGGGGTGTTCGAGTTCCTCCTGGCCAGCTCAGGCGCCATCGCGCTGCTGGTGTACCTGGTCATCGCCATCTCCCAGCTGCGCATGCGCCGCCGCCTGGAGCGCGAGAACACCGAACTGAAGTTCCGCATGTGGCTGTTCCCGTACCTGACCTGGGCGGTGATCCTGTTCATCGGTGGGGCGCTGGCGGTGATGATGTACACGCCCGAGCACCGCGCGGAAGTGAGCTCTACCCTGGGCCTGGCGATCGTGATCTCCTTCCTCGGCATCGTCACCTCACGGGGCCATGCGCAGGTGGTGGGTGCGCGTTCGATGGGGTGAACCCGTTCACCTTGCGATAGAGCGAAGGGCACCTGTGGATGGGTGCCCTTTGCTTTTTGAAATACTTGTTCAAGACTGCCGGCGGGGGCCATCCCAAGCCCTTGCGCTGCAGCTTGGATGGCCCATTGCAATTATCTTTTTGACGTCACAACTATTTTTACCGCCAAATGTCATTCTTTGAGGGTCGGCCGTTTATGGAGCTGCCGGCACACCTGCATAGGAGCGAAGACAAATGGCAGCACTGCAAGACCGTACCGTTGACAGCATCAAGCACAATCAGTCGCAATTGCTGGCGCAATGGACGGCGGCCCTGGAGGCCAACGGCGCCACTCGCAATATCAAGGAACAAACCGTATTGCAGGAAACCCGCGATTTCCTGCAACTGTTCGTCGATGCCCTGCAAGTGGGCGGCGAAAGCGATATTGGCTCCGCTGGTTGGGAAGATGTCCGCCGCTTCCTGGAAAAGCTTTCTGCCAGCCGCGCCCAGTTGGGCCATGACTCGCACCAGACGGCGTATTTCATCTTCGCCCTGAAAGGCCCGCTGTTCAGCTTGCTGCAGACGCAACTGAGCGATGAGCCAGCCCGTCTTGCCGAGCAACTGTGGGAGATCTCCGGGCTGCTCGACAACTTGGGCATGCACACCATCCGCACCTACCAGAGGACCCGCGAAGCGGTGATCAAGCGTCAGCAGGAAGAGCTGCTGGAGCTGTCCACGCCGGTGGTCAAGCTGTGGGATGGCGTGCTCGCGCTGCCGCTGATCGGTACCCTCGACTCGCAGCGTAGCCAGACCGTGATGGAGTCTTTGCTGCAGCGCATCGTCGATACTGGTTCGGAAATTGCCATCATCGACATCACCGGCGTTCCGACCGTGGATACCCTGGTCGCTCAGCACCTGCTCAAGACCGTTACCGCGATCCGCTTGATGGGCGCCGACTGCATCATCAGCGGGGTACGTCCGCAGATCGCGCAGACCATCGTGCACCTTGGCCTGGACCTGGGCAACCTGACCACCAAGGCCAACCTCGCCGATGCCTTGAAGCTGGCGCTGAGCCGCCTGGGTGTCAGCATGAGCGAACGGGATTGAGCCGATGGAACGCATACCGATTCTTCGCATGGGCGAATTTCTGTTGGTGACCATTCAGGTGGACATGCATGACAAGCTCGCCATGCGTCTGCAGGACGACCTCACCGACCGCATCAGCGCGACATCCGCCCGGGGTGTATTGCTCGATATCTCGGCACTGGACATGGTCGACTCGTTCATCGGCCGGATGATCGCCGATATCGCCAGCCTGTCCCGACTGATGGACGCCCAGGTGATGGTGGTGGGCATGCAGCCGGCCGTGGCCATCACCTTGGTGGAACTGGGCCTGACCCTGCCTGGGGTGAGCACCGCCCTCGATGTGGAGCGCGGCATGCAGCGGCTCAGCCAGCATGTGAGGCCCCTATGAGTGGCGAACACAGCGGCAGCCTGCCGGTGCGTATCGAACAGGACGTGGTGCTGGCACGGCAGTTGGCGCGCAAGCTGGCCAGCGACTGCGGCATGCGCCTGGTGGACTTGACCAAGCTGGTGACCGCGGTCAGCGAGCTGGCGCGCAACACCGTGGTTTATGGTGGCGGCGGCGACATGGACTGGGAGGTGCTCGATCGAGCCGGACGCACTGGACTGCGCCTGGTGTTTCGCGACGAAGGCCCCGGCATCGCCGATACCAAGCTGGCCCTCACCGATGGCTGGACCTCCGGCAACGGCCTGGGGCTTGGCCTGACCGGCGCCCGGCGCCTGGTGGACGAGTTCGAGCTCGACACCGCCCCAGGCGAGGGCACCCGCGTGACGATCACGCGATGGGCATGAATATCCCCGCCAGCAGAACGCTGGTACTTCCCCTGGAAGACGCAAGTCAGGTCGGACATGCCCGGCGCACAGCGCAACAACTGGCCGAGCGCCAAGGCTTCGACAGCGAGGACGCCGGCCGCGTGGCGCTGCTCGCCACCGAGTTGGCCAGCAACGTGCTCAAGCATGCAGGTCATGGTGCTTTGCACTTGCGCAGCGTGCCAGGTGCCGATGGGCCGGGTATCGAGATGCTGGCCGTCGATCGCGCCGAGGGCTTCGATGCCGATGTCTGCCTGACCGATGGTTATTCGACGCTAGGTACCCAGGGCATTGGCCTGGGGGCGGTGACCCGTCTGGCCCAGGTGTTCGACATGTACACCGACGCTCGTGGCTCGGTGATCCTGGCGCGGCTGTATCGGCGCGATATCCCGTGTGCCGACCTGCGTATCGGCGTCAGTCACCATGCCTTGCACGATGACCCGGCCTGTGGCGACACTTGGCACGTGACGCTCGCCGACGGCCGTCTCAGCGCCTTGCTGGTCGATGGCCTGGGTCATGGCCCCGAGGCTGAGCAAGCGGCCCTGGCCGCTGCCAACGCCTTCGCCCAGCACCCTATGCGCGACCCGTTGTTGCTGATCGAGCACCTGCACCAGGCCATGGGCGGAACCCGTGGCGGTGCCGTGGCCATCGCCCAGCACGACGCCCACAATGACCGGTTGGCCTACACCGGCATCGGCAACATCGGCGCGACCCTGGTCTCCGGCAACTGCTACCGTGGCCTGGCCTCACTGCCGGGTATCGTTGGCGGTCAGTACCGCAAGGTGCAGGTGTTCGATTATGCCGACGTCACCGGCAACTTGCTGATCCTCTACAGCGATGGCCTGCAGTCGCGCTGGAACCTACAAGACTATCCAGGCCTGGTGCACCGCCACCCGGCCGTGATCGCCACCGTACTGCACCGCGATTTCTGCCGAGGGCGGGACGACGTGACAGTGCTGGTCATCGACCTGGAGCCTAGCCATGGCTGAACCCACCTCCAACGATCAGGCCGCCCTGATCGCCCGCCTGCAGGCCGACAACGAGGCCCTGCGTGCCGAGCTCGATGAAACCAACCAGGGCGTGCTGGCCCTGTACGCGGAGCTGGACATCCAGGCCGAGCAACTGCGCCAGGCGTCCGATCTGAAAAGCCGCTTCCTGTCGTACATGAGCCACGAGTTTCGCACGCCGCTCGGTTCGATCCTGAGCATCACCAGTTTGCTGGCCGACGAACTGGACGGGCCGTTGTCCGAAGAACAGCATCGCCAGGTGGCATTCGTCAGCACCGCTACCCGCGAGCTGTCCGACATGGTCGACGATCTGCTCGACCTGGCCAAGATCGAAGCCGGACGCATCACCATCTCGCCGGCCTGGTTCGATATGTTCGACCTGTTCGCCGCGCTGCGTGGCATGTTCCGGCCGATTGTCGACGCTTCGGCGGTCGATCTGATCTTCGAAGAGCCGGTGGGGCTGCCACGGCTGTATACCGACGACAAGAAGCTCGCGCAGATCCTGCGCAACTTCATCTCCAATGCCCTCAAGTTCACCACCCGGGGCGAGGTGCGAGTCTCCGCGCGGCTGTTTGGCACCGACCAGGTCCGCTTCGCTGTCAGCGATACCGGCATCGGCATCGCCGAAGAGCTGCTGGGGACGCTGTTCGAAGATTTCGCCCAGGTCGATTCGCCGCTGCAGAAGCGTCTGCGCGGTACCGGGCTGGGCCTGTCACTGTGCAAGCGTTTCGCCATGCTGCTCGGTGGCGAGGTTGGGGTGGACAGTACGCCTGGAGTAGGCTCTTCTTTCTTCGTGATCATTCCGCTGGCCCTGGCCCAGGAGAGCGCTGATGAAAGCTGACGTGCGCCTGCTCATCGTCGATGACAACGCCGCCACCCGCTATGCACTGCGCCGCCGTCTGGACGCCCATGGCTATGAGGTGCTGGAGGCCGGTACCGGCGGCGAAGGGCTGGCGTTGATTCGCGATGAACAGGTGGATGCGTTGATCCTCGACGTCAATCTGCCGGACATGAGCGGCTTCGACATCGTCCGGTTGTTACGCCAGGACAGTCGCACCGCTTTGCTACCGGTGATCCACGTATCGGCGGCGTCGATCCAGAGCGGCGATATCATCACCGGACTCAACGCCGGGGCCGATGCCTACCTGATTCACCCGGTCGACCCGGACGTGCTGCTCGCCACCTTGCGCACCTTGTTGCGGGTGCGTGACACCGAGCGCGCGCTACGCCAGAGCGAAGCGCGCTTTCAGGAGATCTTTCGTGGCGTTTCGGCGCCGATTGCCGTGCTCGACGGCGAACTCAAGGTACACGAGTGCAACCATGCCTTCGCTCACCTGGTGCAGGATAACCGCGACCCGCAGCGGCTGAGTGAATGCTTCGCCGATGGCCAGGAGGCGGCGCTCGAAGAACTGCGCCAGCATCTGGTAGCTGGCCAACGCTGGAAGGGCACCTTGGGCATGCGTCTGCACGGCCAGCCACGCGACACCGAGTGGCAGCTGTCGCCCTACCAGGCGCCCGGCTTGTGCCTGGTCTTCGTCGAGGACATCACCGAGCACCGCCACCGTGAGCGCTCGCACCTGGCCCGCCTGGACGACGCCAACAGCCAGTTGGCCAAGGAAGTGGCCGAGCGCGTACGCACCGAGGCGCAACTGTTGCAGTTGCAGAAGATGGATGCGCTGGGCAGCCTCACTGGCGGTATCGCCCATGACTTCAACAATCTGCTCACCGGCATCATCACCAGCCTTGAGCTGATCCGTAAGCGGGTGGCGGAAAACCGCGTCGAAAACGTGCCCCGCTATGCCGAGGCTGCACTGAGCTCGGCCAACAGCGCCGCGGTGCTCACCCACCGTCTGTTGGCCTTCGCCCGCCAGCAGCCGCTCGACACACGCCCGGTGGACGTCAATCAGCACGTGCGTTCGCTGGAGGAGCTGGTCACCCGCACCATCGGCGAAAGGATCACGCTGACCCTCGAATTGTCCAGTCTTCCCGTCATCGCCCTGGTCGACGCGGTGCAACTGGAAAGCGCGGTACTCAACTTGGTCATCAACGCCCGTGATGCCCTGCCCAAGGGCGGGCAGATCTGGGTGAACACGTCGGCGGCCTGGTGCCACGGCGACCCCAACCTGGCCGATGGGCCCTATGTGGTCGTGACCGTGCGCGACAATGGCAGCGGCATCCAGGCCGAGCTGCTGGACAAGGTCTTCGATCCGTTCTTCACCACCAAGCCACTGGGGCAGGGTACAGGCCTGGGGTTATCCACCATCTACGGCTTCGCCCGCCAGTCGGGCGGCCATGTAGAGTTGCGCAGCGTGGTCGGCAAGGGCACCGAGGTAACGTTGCTGCTGCCGGCGAGCGACCAGGTGGCGGTAGCCGTGGAGCGCGAGGTGGGGGATGATCAGCAGGGCCAGGGCGAGCGTGTACTGATCGTCGAGGACATGGCTTCGGTGCGCCTGTCAGTGGCTGAAGCGCTGACCGAGGGTGGCTACCGCTGCACTTTGGCTTCGACCATCGAAGAAGCGCTGGAGCATCTGCGCAGCGAGCAGACCATCGACCTGCTGCTGACAGATGTCGGCTTGCCGACGTTGAGTGGACGCGAACTGGCCGACATCGCCCGGACCCACCGGCCGGGGTTGCCGGTATTGTTCATGACCGGCTATGCCGATGCCGCGCTGGACCGTCAGGCGTTTCTGGGTACGGGCATGGACATGTTGATCAAGCCGTTCAAGCTGTCCGAGCTGCTCGACCGGGTGCGGCAAGCGGTCGTGCGGGTGGGGTGAGGGTGGTTGCGCCCTCCGGTCGGCTGGCGCTCCCAGACCATCGCCAGTCTCAGGCCGCTGCCCGATTCGTGCCGCCGCTGACTTCGAACTGACCCACCAGTTTTTCCAGCTTGTTGGCGTTGACCTTCACCGTCTCTGCGCTGCTCTGCAGTACCACCACTGTCTGGCGCATCTCGGCCGAGGACTGGTCGACCTTCTCGATGGTCTTGCCGCAGGCCAGACTGTGCGCGTTGAGCTGCTGGATGATCGCGAACATGCTCTCCACCGCCTGATGCAACTGGACGTTCTCCGATGAGGCATCCTCGGCCAGGCGCAGGCTTTCATCGACGTTCTTGACGCCCTCCTGCATGAAGCCCACAGCCTTTTGAGTCTCGTTCTGCAGGCCTTCGACCATGCTGCGGATGTCGTCGGCCGCACGCGAAGTGCGCGCCGCCAGGCTGCGCACTTCCTCCGCGACGACGGCGAAGCCGCGCCCGTGCTCGCCGGCGCGTGCGGCTTCGATCGCCGCGTTCAGGGCCAATAGGTTGGTCTGGCTGGTGATATCGCTGATCAACCCGGTGATGTTGCCGATCTGCGTCATACGGCTGTCGAGCAATTGCACGCTCGAAGACGAGCGCTGCACGACATCGCGTATCGATTGCGTACCTGCCTGTACCGCCGCGAACTCTTCGCGAGCGCGGCTGACGACTTCGTCCATGGCCTGTTTCATCTGCTCGGCGCTGGCCGAGGCCTGCTGGATCTCGCCCAACTGGTCTTCGACGATGATCATCATCTGGTGCACCGCGTCGGCCACCTCGGTGGAGGTCAGGCTGGCCTGTTGGCTGCGTCCGAGCATCATCTGGTTGGTGACGCCGACGTTGCGGCTGGCCTTGACCACTTGGCCCACCACCGAGTCGAGACGGTCGATGAAGCTGTTGATCCAACGCCCCATGTCGCCCGTTTCATCATTGGCCATGGCGGTGACGTCCAGCCGCTGACGCAGGTTGCCTTCACCTTCGGCGATGGTACGCAGCACATTGGTCATGCCATTCAAGCGCGCGGCCAGGCGCTTTGGGCCCAGGCGGCTGAACAGCACAGCCGCACAGAGCATGCTCAGCAGCATGACCACGTCGTTCATGCCCTGCGACAGACCGGCATAGTGCTGCACGGCCACGTTGCAGCCGAGCAATGCAGCCATGGTGGCCACGTAGGGTTTCATCAGCCCATGGGTGAGCGAGCGGCGGCGATAGACTTCCTCCAGGTCCGCCTCGCACATCATGCCCCAAAGGTCAGGCGAGCCCGGTAGCTGGAAGGTGATGCCCTTGCCGATTACCGGGATGTGGCGGTAGTCGGAATAGCCAGGGTAGGTCACGAACAGGTTCGAGCCGTGGCGAATGGTCTCGCGGACACCGGGGTGAAGTTGCTGCGTCGCCGGGTCGGTGAAGCGTAATTCCAGTTCGGTGTGCTGCTGCACCTTTACCGTGGACCAGGGCGTGTGCACGCCGCTCTTGAGGTTCTCGCCGTGGGTGAAGGTGCCATCCTCGAAGCGCGAACGTGACAGCGCGGTGCCGGGCTCCAGGGTCGGGTCGAAATGCGATCTGGCCATGAACAGGTAGTTGTCGCCCGACTCGGCGAAGATGTGCCCGGCCTCGCGCTGAATGAGGTCGCCCAGGACATCGTTGGGCACTCGACCGCAGAGGCAGCCGAGGGTTTTTCCGGCGAGGTTCAGTGGCAGGTAGAACATCAAAGTTACGGCATCGTGGAAGCGCGACGATGAAGGACCGACCGTCACGGTCAGGGGGTCGCTGTAGGGGCCGTGGAGGAAACGCGCTTTCAGGCCTTGGGCCAGGGCCTTGGTTGGCGCTTGGGCCTGATCGGGGCGATGCTCCCAGGTCGAGGTGATGACGCTGCCGGTGCTGTCGACGACGAACAGTTCGGAAAAGTCTTCAGCTTGATTGAGCTTGTCCATCAGCAGTGCACGGTCGAGCTGGGTCAGATCGTCGCTGAAATGCTCGGCCACTTCGGCCAGGTGTTCCCACTGTTCCCGGGCCCAGCTCTGCAGAAGGCGCACGCGGGTTTGAGCGATCGCTTCGAAGGTTTGTTCGATGACGGGGTAGGTGGTCTGGTTAAGACGGCAGGCCCAGCCCATGGCGACTTTTCCGGTCTTGCCGAACCAGGGTAACCAGCGCTTTTCGCTTGAGGATAACTGCATGGAGGTACTGGCGAGGGTCATTGTCATCTCCATCCTCTAGTTAGATGGCAAATTGACAGCAATTTGTGCGCCAGGTCGTAAGCGTGCTAACGATTGTGCGGGGTGTAGCAGGGGCAGAGCGTTAGAAGGTCGGCGGTTGGCGCTTTTGTTGAGCCAAATTGGTGCGGCTGATGCACTGGTGGGGGGCAGGCATGGATTGGGGTGTGGGTAAGGAGCGAATTTCAGGCGCAAAAAAAGACGTCCGAGGACGTCTTTAGATGATTATTTGGTGGGCCGGGGGGATTTGAACCCGCGTCTGACCCCTGATTTTGCTTGCCTACAGCCTGGAAGCTGGCATTAAGCTGTCATTTTATGCATCGTGGAAAATGTCTTGGGCCTTTCCTGTCGCCACGTAGTCCGCTAAACCTTGAAGTCGTCTGTAGTATGCCAGAACAATTTTTATGGCTGACAGTGGGTCCATACTCGCCAGCTCCAGAATATGCGCAGCGCAGTCGTCTAATCCGAACGCCTCACACGTATCGTCCAGTAATTCAACAAGATCAATGATATCTTGGTCCGATAGCTTGATATCTGTATCTGACTTGCTAAGCCAGCCTAGGTTCTGAAGGTGACCATATGCTTTTTTGTAAGCCTCGCGAGCCGGGCTATCTTTGTCATTGATCTCGTTCACTAGTTCGCGGATAGAGTCTGCGACATCTCCGTTCATGTAAAATCTTATTTCCCCTGGTGACGCGTAATCGATTTTACGTATTGCAGCCCTATCTTGGTTTGGGATGTTTCTATACAGTTCTTTGAAGAAGTTTACAGAGCTAAAGCCACCTCTCCACGGATGCTTGTGAAAAAGTGCATTTATTTTTTTTGTGGCCGCTTGGCCAGTTGCACCGAGAAGAGCAAAGCCGAACGAATAGCAATCCTGTACCAAGTCGGAAAAGCGTCTCAGGTCGCTGATTTCCCAGCGACCATCTATATCTACTACTTTGAAATCGCTGTTTAAGCTTTCTTCAGCATGGCCAGGAATAAACATTCCCGGCTCTGGTAGAGCATCGGCTGGTAGCTCTTCTGCGCTTTTCGTTTTGAATTCTTCTCCGACAGTACCCCAAACTTCTCCAAGCTGATACTTTCCTTTATGTAGCTTGGTCACGGCATAGTGAACATCAATTTTTTCAGCATACAGTTGCTTAAGGTGTTCAGTTTTTATCCTGGAGAAATAAAATTTGAATGCGGTTTCGCCGTCGTCGTAGTTAACGCCTAAATATTTATCTCCGTTGTTCGCTCTGGCGAGCGCGATCAAGGGGACATCGTAGCTAAGCAGAATTTTTTCAACTGTTAGCTTAGCCATTGAGAGCCTCGACTTTCCCCACGATCGCTGTCGGGTCAACTGATTTGTATGGCCACCAATTCACATGCGTAGGTTGGTCTTTGTGCCAGACGCCATAGTCCTTACTAAACGGAACCTCCACAGCATGAGTAAACTTCATCTTAACCATTCGAGGGCTTTTCACGGCTGCTCGACATGCGGCCAGCGAGGTCATTAGCGAAACTGATCTGGCTGAACATTCGTCCGGGTACTTATGGGTAGATGAGCGTTTACGCTGTGAGTCGAAATCGCTCGCCGTGTGGTTTGGCGCCCTCAGGAGTCTCCATAGCGTAGGTTCGCTTGGCACCGTCACGTTCGCAGGCGGGCAGCTATCAGGCAGGGGCTCGAGAAAATCAAATCCATTTGTTGGCATAAAGCGGTATCCGATGGTGGCATTGTGACTTGGCGCGCATTTTCTATCGGCCGCATGAGGGCGTCAAAGCATTAGTTTTTATTCTGCGGTATCTATTTGATCAGTAAGCGATTTTTGATTGCCTACTTGCTCGAAGACGGCTTCAGCTCGATTTCCTGCAGTCTCATCCGCAGCGGGCATCCATCTGCCATATACCCTTGCTATCATAGTCCAATCGCTGTGCCCCATTTGCTTAGCCACCCACATTGGGTGCTCGCCCGCCGACAGCATCATGGATGCATAAGTATGCCTGGTCTGGTACGGGCGACGGTACCTTACACCGGCTCTCTTCATTGCCGGGTGCCACATCGTCTTCCTGATCGGCTGATCTCCGGCCCACCGCTCCAGCGTGCGCGGGTTCTGAAAGACCTCCTTATCGGCCAGGAAGGTATGCTTTTTCTGCGCTTTCAATGCTTCAAGGGCAGGGCGTAGCAGCTTCACTGACCGTCTACCGGCCGTCGTCTTGGTCGCCTCCGCCTCACCACCTGCCGCCTGGGTCATTGCCCGGCTGATCATCACTTGTCCCCGCACCCAGTCCACATCTCCCCAATCTAGGGCGACAAGCTCGCTTGTCCGGAGACCTGTCCACAGCGCAAACTGCACCATGTTCTTGGCCTGGCCGCTGAGGGCCGCAAGAATCGCCTGCTGCTCTTCGGGTGTGAATGGGTCAACGTCGTCATCCTTCGGCGGCGCTTCCTTCCGGGCGTATGTCCAGCCGGCCAGTGGGTTGGTGTCGAGCAGCTCCTCGTCGACCGCGTCGTTGAGAGCTGATCGCAGGCAACTCTGAATATTGCTCAGGGTCTTGTTGCCGACCTGTAGCTTGTCCAGCCAGTCTTTGATCGTCTTCCGCTTGAGCGCTGGGACAAGGTGGTGGCCCAGGGCAGGTACAAGCCGCGACTCCACGATTTTTCGATAGCCTTCGAAAGTGCTGCTGGAGATGTGCTTCTTCTTTGCATCCAGCCACCTGGTTAAGTAGCCACCAACCGTTTCCTGGCTGGTTTCCGGGGCGAACTTGGCAGCCCTGGGGGAGCCCGGGAACGTGACGGAATAGTCGAACGTCCCCTGGGCGATGGCATGCTCGATCGCCGCCTTGTGCAGCTGGGCCTTTTTCAGGTTAGTGGCGGTGGGCTTGAGTGAGACGCGCTCGCGGCACCTAACACCCCTGTACATGAACGTGATCTCGATGCTCGAGTCTGAGACTGCCCTGACCCCACTCCCGCCTCTACCCATGTCTCATATCCTTCCATATCGATAAGCGTCCGGCCGTCCGGCGCTTTAAACCAAATCTCACCAAGCCGCCATACGCCATCGCGGATCTTGGAGCGGATCGCGTCCTCGCTGTAGCCAGACTCGGCAGCAAATTTCCTGACGGTTACGTAGCGCATGTGTCGTCAGTCCTGGTTATTCAGGGGTAGCGAGTGAGCAGAGGCCTCGTATCGATTTGTCGTTCTCGGCTTGCTCGCGTAAGCGGCTTGTAACGGTACTGTTGCTCATATCCGACTCCCTTTGACTACTCGGATACAGCCTACGGACGGCTCCCAATCTTGTGTTTCGCTTTCAGGCAACAAAATCGACGGAAATTAGAAGTCTGGAAATCCCCCTACCAGGGGCATACACAAGCCGCATGACGCAATCAGTTTGCTGGCTGCTCTTAAAGCCCAAAGACCATAGTCAGATCGGATGCAGCTTTTTCTGCTCAAATGCGATGCGGTTCATTACACAAACTGGGATTGCGAACCCTTGGATACTGGTTTTGAGAGTTTCGTGGCCGTCTTCGACGAGTCCGCAGGGCACTCCCCGCCGGAAGCGCATTCCCCTGCCGATGTAATTGCGAAGGATGATTTCCCAAGACTCATCGTCGTAGTAGGCGCCCGAGATATCAGCCCAGTTAGCGGTAACACCGCATCCAACAACTCCGTCAGACGTCAGGCAGAAAATTTCTACTTGGTTTTCCTGTGTAATAGGTACGGCGTAAACCCGGCCATTCGGCGCTATGGGTGGGAAAGTCTGCCCGTTACCGAGGTGACGAAATTCCATGGTGGATCTCCGATGCATTGAGTTGCATAGCACCCTATGCCAGGTCATGGAAAACCCAAGCCGGCACAAATCGCGTACAGATGCAGTTGGGTTTCCAGAGGGCCTTCATAAGCTGTGGCAATCAAAACAGGGAGTGGCGCCATGGGTAACAAATCAACAACGATCCGAATCGGCTTGCTGGCCGCGACAGTAGCTCTTCTGGTCGGGTGTTCTGGCACCCGGGGGACTAGCACTGCGCAGCTTCCTGAGCCGAGAGATGTACCGAAGGAAAAATGGTCGGATGCTATGCATGTTCTGACCGCCATGGGGATTTCAGGGCAGCGTGACGTTCCAATCGAGTTGGCAGGGGCAGTTGAAAGGGTGAGCCCAGCCAGCGGCTCTGGAACAGTGCTCGGGGATGCTGGATTAAGCGCGGTTAGCTTCGCTTCGCCCCCTACAAGCTTGAGTGGTGGCGCAGCAGCGGGAATTGGCTTGGGCTTGATGCTGTTGGGTGGGGCGAGCGATCCGGTGCGTGCAACTCAGGTTGTAGCGTGGGTACCTGCTGACCAGGCAAGCTCGCCGGAGGCTGCGTCTGCTCTTGCATTGCGTAAGGTCGAAGATGCTCGCAAGAGAGTTTTTGCCAATGGCCTATCGAAGTTGCGAATGCAGACCGGTAAATATCCTGATGGTCATCACCTCAGCTATGCATCCCTGGCAGATAGCTATGCGGAGCGGTCGATTGCATACAGGGAAGAGATTGCTAAATCGCCGAGCTTTCTGAGATCGCCACTCAGCTACGGGCCGATATTCATACGTGACAACCAGTTCACGCTAGATGCCCACAAGAACGACATTACGACGTCGGAAGCCATGCTGCTAGTATCGCAGCATCTGCCTGAGTGGATCTACATCTACCACCCTGGCCAGCGGCTGAGGAAAAACTCGATCCCTGCGGCAATCTTCAATCAGGGCAGAGTGTTCTACTTCGTAGGGAAATAATTCTACTGGGATGTATCGCTGTGGGTTTTCGCAAATCTGCGGCGATCTTTTTGGGTATGCCTTAGCTGATACGTCCGAGAGCACAGTTTCCCTGGCGCTCGAATTTGTAAGTAACGGTCTAACTGATACGCCTGAAAAACACCACCCAAACTGATACGCGAAAGGAAATCTGATGTTCGTACGCGCTTACCTTCGTGCATCAACTGCCGAGCAAGACGCCAATCGTGCCCGGGAGGCTCTACAGCAGTTCGCTGCCGACCATGGCAGGGCCATTGCTGCGCAATACGTTGAGAACGCCAGTGGTGCCAGAACTGACAGAGCAGAGCTGTTGAGACTGATAGCAGATGCCCATGCGGGAGACGTATTGCTCCTGGAAAGCATCGACCGGCTTTCTCGATTGCCGGTTGCTGATTGGCAGGCACTCAAGGCTGCGATTGATTCCAAAGGGCTGCGTATTGTCGCCCTGGATCTTCCGACCAGCCATCAGAGCATGAGAGATAAGGCTGGTGACGAATTCACTGACCGAATGCAGGCGGCGATCAACGGCATGATGATCGAGATGATGGCAGCTATCGCGCGCAAGGATTACGAGCAGCGTCGTGAGCGTCAGGCCCAGGGAATTCATCGAGCCAAAGCTTCCGGTGCTTACAAGGGGCGGCCGGCTGACAAGAACCTGCATCAGCGCATCGGTGAACTACTGGGCGCTGGCCTGGGTATTCGCGCGACTGCTCGCCATGCAGGTTGCAGTACCACGACGGTGCTTAAAGTTCGCGATCAGATGACCAGCAGCAATGTAGTTTGAAGGGAGGCGAGACGAGCCGGTTTAGCGGCTCAAGCGCTGCTTTAGCGCGCTGATAATTCTGCTGCGTAGGAAGAAAGCTGCGACCGATACAGCAAGCACTATCCCGCCCCCCAACTCTCCGAGGCGTACGAAGGCAACGATGTTTACTAGGGCAAGAACCATAATGCCGTAGAACTCTGCATTGGCCTTGCCAGCGGCCAGAGCCTGGTGCTCGGTGAGCATCCATTTCGGCGACAGACAGAAGGGGCATACAGATGACTCGGGATCACCACGGCCTAGGGGAACTCCGCTCACATAGAACGGCGCGCTGGTGATCACCTTCGGAACTATCATCTTTCTACAGCACTGGCATTCAACTTTGCTCACGATGCCATCCTCCCTGACTGGGCACGTGCTTTAACGTGACCTGATCGCTCACTTCATCCAATTACTCGGCAGTCGAGTTTGGGTGTGTTCCGTTGTGTCTGCTGTTGTCGTGTTGCTTGTCCAGGTAAGCGGCAATCTTGTAACCAATCGCAGCGGTAATCCCCAGGGCGCAGAGCACGCCGAACACTGAGTAGATCAGTAGCTCAAACCGGTCCATGTTCTTCTCCCGTGCTGGTGGCCATCAGAGTCTAAACGACTAGTTCACTGTACAGAAACTCACAGCAAATTCGCATGCTGGTTCAGCGTTCTAGCGCCGACAACTGGCGGGCACTGATTCAGTCTGCGAACGTGCCGCCGTGATCGAACCACAGACCGTCGCTCATCGAGTCGATGCCGTACGCATTTCCCACGACATCGACGCAGCCATCCATCATCGGCAGCCCGTTGGCCGGGTTGACCCAAGTGTTGTCCATCTGATCCATGAAGCTGCTCAGCAGGCTGTAATTGTCAGCCTGAGTCTGCATGACGGGCTCGATCCAGACGGCGTTATCTTCGATATGAAGATTGAGCGGATCGGTTGACCTCTCTTCTTCGCCAGTCAGCGAATCGGGATGCTGGTACCACGTGCGCTCACTGCAGATGTTGAGACCGTCATGCAACACGACTGCTTTCCCTTGGCTGGGATAGATTACTGTGGTGTACAGCGGTTTTTTGGGTTGGGCGATTGAGGCCATCAGATTGGAAATGGTGGCGAGCAAATTCATGTTGGTGCTCCTCGGTGTAGGTGAGTCCAGTCTCCCCTCGATCTCGGAAAACCCAAGTGGCTGATCTGATGCTTTGGATGGCCCTGACATCCGCTTCGCGACACATCGTAAAAACAGGGCTCACCTCCCATCACTTGCTTATGGGAGTCTGACGGTTCACCTCACATAGAAAGAATCTGCCGATTATGACCGAAGGGGTGTCGTGAAGAGGTGTTGCGGCTGCAAGCCGCATGAATACTGGGTTTCAGCATATTCACTGGCTTTAGCTGGGCGATTGGCGTTGTGAAGGGGTGTCGTCAAGAGGTGTTGTGAAGGGGTGTTGCCGCTGTAAGCCTCATGAATACTGGGCTTCAGCGTGTTCACTGGTTCTAGCTGGGTAATTGGCGTTGTGAAGGGGTGTCGTTAAGAGGTGTCGTGAAGGGGGGGGGGGCCGCAAGCCGCATGAATACCAGGCTTCAGCGTTTTCACGGGCTTTTTCCAGGCAATTAGCGTTGTGAGCGGGTGATGTCAGTATGATGCCGCTCCTGAGGGAGTAATCTGTTCGCAAGGGAGCCTCAGTGGTAGCAACAAACCAGCGTCAGATGACGATCCTGCATCAAAGGTGTAAGTACAGGGCTCCGGCTGCGACGAGAAACGGACGGCAGATGACGGTGCGTCTTCCCGAGCGCAGGGCCAGTACGGAGAATGGGCAACGAATGACGACGGTGAAGTGTGTTCATAATAGTCAGATAGTGATCGGTAGACCGAGCCGGTCAAGAATGGCCGCCGAAGGTGGCTGCTTGCGGCCAGAAGCGGTCATCGCATATCGACAAATTCGGAGGCTATTCATTCATCTATTCAACTGAACGTAGAGCGCTGACGCCGCCCGAAGGCACTTCAATGATGCTGTAGAGCGGTTGCACATCTGAACGATTACAATCTTGCGTTCTCGCCACTTCTGAAAATGAATTCCAATGACTCTAACAATGCCTGAGTGGACTGCGATTATTGCGGCCGGCGGCGTAGCAACCCAGTTCTTGATTGCCCATCTCTCTCGACGACAGATTACGAAGCAGCTTGATCTCCAACACTTGGTATCCCATCGCGCAACGGCGACTTTCGTTGCGGATAAGCGCCAGAAGTGGATTGATGAGCTGCGTATGGACATGGCTTTCCACCTAGCCTTGTCGCAGGAGATCGTCTGGAAGTGGGATGGTATGCGTTCCCGCACGGCACTCCGAGTTCAGGAGGAGGCTTTAGATGTCGCAGGGAAGGTCGATATGACAAAGGCCGGCAAGATTTGGCAGGACGCTGCTGACGCCTTTTCACCGGAAAACGGTGCGCGTGACCGCGAGCACCAAGAGCGACACATTCGCATTATGTTCCGGCTGAATCCGAAGAAGGACTTGCACATCAAGCTTCGGGAGTGCCTCGATTTCATCCGAGTCGCGCTGAACAAGACCCAAAGTGCGAACACGGTAGCTGAAGCCAAGACGCTCCTTGACGAAACACTTCGCTTGGTCAGTGAAGCGCAAAAACACACGGAAGCTATCTTAAAAGCTGAGTGGCAGCGCGTGAAACAGGAGGTCGCCTACCCCGAAGTGTTGATGTCGAGGATCCCCAAGCCTGACCCGAAGAAGCAATGACGGTTTACTCCTTCGGGCACAGCGCTGAGTGATGCTTAGCCGGAGCGTATGGATTTTTTTAAGGCCGAGTACCAGTCGACGAAGAGACCCAGAATGCCATCGACCATCCTGTATTCGTTGATATCCGCCACTGACGAGGAATACCCCGTCACTTATCTGCCCGCGAATAGCCCATTATCATGGGCCTGGATAACAGCACGGTTTTAGGTGCCTTCGCTGTCAGCACTCTCATTGCCTGGCCCTGGGCCGAACCGCTTTTCTACAACCAGCAGGACGAAGAAACCATCAGATAGATGGCGCTTGATGAGCTCTTTCGATTGGTGTCTTCGTTCAGGTCGAATTCGATCCGGCCATCGCTCGTTCCATGCGCCTAGCTTGGCGATCGTTGTAGGTTTGGTGTTAATGGCGTAAATGGCTCGCTGGAAAGCGCCCAACCTTCATGATC
Source organism: Pseudomonas sp. HD6422 (assembly GCF_025377065.1). NCBI lineage: Bacteria > Pseudomonadati > Pseudomonadota > Gammaproteobacteria > Pseudomonadales > Pseudomonadaceae > Pseudomonas > Pseudomonas sp. HD6422. The sequence goes on from NZ_JAHWIW010000028.1 coordinate 42,765, forward strand.
CATGACCCACTAAAACGTGGCGTCAAAAATAAGTCATATCGAGCCATCACGAAACTGGTTGTCAAAATTCTGTTCTGCCTCTTGAAAAGTGCGGAAATCTTCGTGGATCATAGTGGCGCAATGAAATCATCGGCAGAGGTGATCGATGTCTCTGCGGCATTCAAAATTGGGAGCAGGCCATGAACACTATTGCTCGTTCAATTAGTCCGATGCGATCTATGCGTACTTACGAAAATTACAATTCAGGAATGGTCTTCCTAACGCAGTACGACGTACGGTAACCAGATTGTGAAAAAAATGGATTGTGGCATTGATCTAGATCAATTGCTTCGATGTTTTTCAAACTCATGCTAGAGATAAATGGCTCGACACCAAAGAAAAAATTATGTTGTGGCAACCGTAAAAATCAACGGGCATAGCTGTCAGCAGAGTTGTTAACGCAAAATGATGCGTTATAAAGAGCTCTGTGGTGATTCGCTAATGTTTGACTGGTGTTTAAGTGTGCGTTGTCATGAAGTGGCGTATTGAAATGATCAGCTAGACACGCCGGTGCCGGGGCTGAGCTTTCACAATCTACTAAGTAAAAATACCCATCATCATCCTCAAGCGGCTTAGGTGGCACTTGGCAATGAGAATGAGTATTTCGCCATTGAGTTACCACCTTAAAAAACGACAAGCGGTGCACTCATATTTCCTTCAGGGTCTGTACAGGCAACAGTTGACGGCTCATCATGCGCTTGAAGTAAGGCTGATCTTGGTAGTGTCATCTTGGATATTTGTTTGCGGAAATACTCGTATCGTATTTCAAAGGGATCTATTGACTTCCGAGAGTATTAGTCATTATTGGTCGGTCATAGTGCTATGGGCAAGCTGCTCTCATTTTGTGATGTCAATATTCCCGAGGTTATTGGTGCTGGGTAGTTTCGCACTGATAATAAATTATGCGCACTGCTTATCTCTGGTTTCATAACAAATATCTGCTCGCCACAATATTATAAAAATAAACTGAAATGGCTATTTGGCATGGATGCTGCGCTTTGGAAAAGAGAGCGGTAGGGCTAGTGTGAAGTCCTATAAAGTTCTGGTTGTAATCCATGTCAAGGTTAAATGCTAATGATTCACAAAAGAGGATCTAAATTCAGTGCAGCTACATAGGCTTATCGGATCCAATTCCTGTCGATGTCAGCATTCACTAATGCTAGTCATCCATAAATGGACGTCTCCTATCCACTGGTGCGTATTCCGCCAAAATTTAGGGCGCGATATCATAGTGACATTAATGGGACACATCCCAACTGATAAGAAGTTTTGCGTACGGAGTCACACAATGTCGGCCTGTCCCCCTCTTAGGCATGAGACCAACCGTCCGGAGAGCGCGCTTTGATGCTCAATGATATATCGCTTTTCGTTCAGATCGTACGCTCTGGAAGCCTTTCAAAGGCAAGCAAGAAACTATCCATCCCAGCAAACACGTTGAGTCGGAGGCTGATAAGCCTCGAAAGGCAGCTTGGAACCTCTCTAATACTTCGCTCAACTAAATCGCTACGCTGTACAGCCGACGGCGAACGTTTGTTTGAGCAGTGCTGTACTAGTATAGACAGTTTAAATCTATCCATTGACTCATTGCAGTCGGCAATAACTGGCATTGCTGGCAAGGTTAGAATTCAAGTGCCATCGGGTTTTTTTGATTGCCCGAGCAATGATTTTTTCTACAAGCTACTAGCAATCCATCAAAAGCTTGAGGTTGAGATTGTTGTGTCTGACGAAGAGCCAGACCTTGTAAAAGATGGTATTGATCTTCTTCTCTATTTTGGGGAGTTAAAGAGAGGGACTTACATTGTTCGGAAGCTATGTAGCTCAATATTAGGGCTTTATGCAAGTGCTGAGTACCTTTCTCGCAATGGGGTTCCTGAGCACCCTGCTGACTTGAGGGGGCATACCTGTATGCATCATACACTTAAAGATTCATTATCTATTAATCGGCTCGATGGTAGTGATCTCAATGTCATTGAATTGCGTGCCAGGTTTTTTAGCAAGTCCATCCCAGCCTTAATTAGTGCTGCGGAACAAGGAGTAGGTATTGCGGTTATAAATACTGCATGTGCCTCAGTCGAGGGTTCATCTCTATTAAGAGTTTTGCCAGACTATGTTTCGATTGGGGAGCCGCTTATTGCAGCTTACTCGAATCACCATGCGCTATCCAGTTGCGCCAGGGTTGTAATGGACTATTTGGTTTCTAGAACCGCAGAGTTGGTCAGTTATTGATAGTCAAAAAAAATTAAATTTCCCCAGGGTATGCTCGTGAGAAAGAATCTACCAATTACCAGTCGGGAGCGCCAGTTTCCGGTAGAGCAACGTCTTATTTCTGCGACGGATAGTAATGGGAATTTGACCTATTGCAATGACGAGTTTATTGCTGTGAGTGGGTTTGGTCGGGACGAATTAATAGGTAGTCCACATAACATTGTTCGCCATCCCGATATGCCCGAGGCCGTCTTTGCACATATGTGGTCATACCTGAAATCCGGCAAAAGCTGGATGGGTATCGTCAAAAATAGATGTAAGAATGGCGATTTCTACTGGGTCAATGCTTACGTTACTCCGATTCTAGAAAATGGAAGAACAGTTGGGTATGAATCAGTTCGCGTAAAGCCTGATATAGAACAGGTTGAACGTGCTATTAAGCTCTACCAGCGCTTGAGTGCAGGTCAGTCTAATGTGGCTTGGACGGAGCGCTTTCAAATTGCGGCTGGCATTTTTAGTATGCCGATCTTGGCTTCTGGATTAGCTGCTGCGATTTTGTTTGGCGGAAATTACTGGATTAATCTAGGTGCTATCAGTCTGTTGTTTTTTGCTTTTCAGGCTCTGGCTACTCGTCATGAAAGGAAAACTCTGGATGGGCTTCGCAATATAGCGGATGGCAGTTTTGATAGTGAGCTAATTGCGCGTACATACACCGACAAAGTTGGTTCTGTGGCTCAACTTCACATGATTTTGATTAGTGAGAGTGCTAGGATTCGCACAGCACTTAATCGGCTTAGCGATTATGCCAATCAAACCGCTAATTTAGCGTCGAAAAGTGGAGGTTTAGCTCAACAGGCTGATGCCGCGTTGCAGCTTCAACGAGATGAAGCAGATATGGCTGCGACTGCGATGAATGAAATGGCAGCCTCAATCAGTGAAGTATCAGTACACATACACAATACTGCGCATGAGGCCAATCAGGTCAATATTCTCAGCCAGACTGGGGCAGACCAGGCACAGAAAACAAGGCAGATAATTGAGAAGCTTGCATCGACCGTACAGGCGATTAGTCAATCGGTAGAGCGCTTAGCATTAGAAACATCCTCCATCCAGCAGGCCGCTGACATGATTCGAGCAATCGCCGATCAGACGAACCTACTGGCATTGAATGCTGCCATTGAGGCGGCAAGGGCTGGTGAACAAGGTAGGGGCTTTGCCGTTGTGGCAGACGAAGTGAGAGCACTCGCATCAAAAACACAAGAATCAACACAGACCATCCAGCAGATAATCAGCTCTCTCCAGCAAGTCGCTAGCCAAGCAGTAAGTATTGCCCACCAAGGGAGTGAAGAGGCACGAATAGGGGTCGAGCAAGTTATTGATACGCAGCGGGCACTGCATGGAATTAGTTTGGCTGTTAATAATATCCATCAGATGAGCGAGCAGATGGCATCTGCTTCCGAGGAGCAGGCTCACGTTGCTGAGGATATCTCACGCCAGATTACATCAATTGCAGAGGTATCTGACCAAAACGCTGACATTGCTAAACAGTCCTCAAGCACAGGCAAAGAATTAGAGGGTACAGCGCATGCTCTACATGTACTAGTTGAACGCTTTAAGGGATAGATCACGTCAATGAAAACCTTCATTACATCAAATGAGTCTACATCCCAGGAGCTCTCTTTGGGGGATCTATCTCATGCCATTTTCGAAGCAGCTGTAGATGCGATGATCGTTATCGATACGGCCGGTATAATTTGTGCCCTTAATCCAGCGGCAGAAACAATTTTTGGATTCCTCCGCACAGAGCTTATCGGAAGGAATGTCTCGACCCTCATGCCGGATCCGGACTCTAGTAGACACGATGACTACCTGCGCGCCTATACCAAAACCGGTGAAAAGAAGATTATCGGCAAAGGGCGAGAGGTTGTAGGCAAACGAAAGGATGGTAGCTTATTTCCAATGCACTTGAGCATTGGTGAACTAAGTGTTGGCGAGCAGAAGCTATATGTTGGGATTTGTCATGATATAACTGTTCGTAAAGAAATGATTGAAAAAATAACATACATGGCAACTCATGATAGTCTGACGGGATGTGTAAATCGAAATAGTCTTCATGAAAGGTTGCGGGATCTCATACTTTTTTGTCAGGGTGGTGAGTGGCAGTTAGTCATACTTTTTATTGATCTGGATGGATTTAAACAAATTAATGATCATTATGATCATGATGTTGGTGATCGTTTGCTTAGCGATCTGGCGCAGAGACTTCAAAAGAATCTGAGTAAGAGTGACCTGTTGGCGCGGATGGGGGGTGATGAGTTTCTCATAGCCTCGATTCAGCCACGTGAGCGTAATGCGCCTCGTAGGTTAGGTCAGCGCCTGCTAGACTGCCTTTCAACACCTTTTAATATTAAAGGTATTGAGATTAGAGTTCGCGCAAGTATCGGTATTAGCCTATCCCCAGGGCATAGCCAAAACAGCGATCAACTGATTAATGATGCGGACATAGCTATGTATCAGGCTAAGGCAGAAGGTGGGAATTGTATACGTTTCTTCCGTCTTGATCTACGCGATAAGATGGAAAGTACTTTCCGGACTGTCGGCCGTCTACGAAAAGCAATTGAGCTAAATCAATTTGAACTGCACTATCAGCTACAGTTTGAGCTGGTGCCACCTTATCGGCCTTCTGGTCTCGAAGCCTTGATTAGATGGAATGATGGTTGTCATGGGACAATATCGCCAGCCAATTTTATTCCGCTGGCCGAGGAGTATGGACTAATGCCGGCGATCAGCCGCCTCGTACTTGAGCGTGCATGTAGCGATAACAAGGAGCTGATCTCTGAAGGTTTACTTGATGTGCCGGTGGCAGTCAATATTTGTAGTAATTCATTCTTGCAGAGTGACTTTATTGGGCAGGTGAGCGCTACCCTTAGGCGCGTCGGGCTCCCTCCTAGTCGCTTGGAGATAGAGATAACTGAAAGCATTGCAATTCACGATATATCTCTTGCGATTAAGACTATATTGGCATTGCATGATCTTGGCGTCGAGGTTTCCATGGATGATTTTGGTACTGGTTATTCTTCTCCTGGAATACTTAAAAGGCTGCCAATAGATCGTTTGAAGATTGATAGAACATTTATTGGTGAACTGCCGCACAATGAATTTGATCGTGCAATTGTTCAGGCCACGCTCATAGTGGCCAAGAGCATTGGTATGCAAGTGGTGGCTGAAGGAATTGAGAATGCAGAGCAGCTAGATTTTTTGCAGAAAAATGGTTGCACCTATGGCCAAGGTTATTGGTATGCAGAACCCTTGCCGCTACCCAAGTTAAAAAACTTGCTGGTTATAAAGAGGGAGAATTACTGCGAAAATTCATCATTTGCGTAATCATGTACGAATGGGCTATGTCGTTGCGGTTTTTGTCCTGAGGTTTCGTGTTGTGCGAAAATTTTGAAAGCGCGCTTGTATATACATGGCTGTACGACTCCGATGTTTTTGATTATGCTTTATAATTCGAAGCGGTGGGATGTGTGGAAAAGTTAAGTGGTGTTTTCCTGGTGTTAATGGAGTCTGGTGTCGAAACAACCGGCTCGTCGGATTGGGTCGATATTTTTAATGCGCTAAGCGCAAATGATAGATGCTTTTGCAGTCCTGCGAATCGTAATGATATGGCTGTTTTTACCTCGACCCAAAACCATATTTTCATGCCATTTTCTCAAGCAGTAGTACCTGAGATCTGGAAGATCATTGCTATTTGGCTGGCGGCAAATGCTCAACGATCACTACGATTAAAAATCGGAGAGGCCGAATTTGAGGCGAGCTCCTTGGTTGAAATTATAGATCTACTTAATAGGGCGTTATTAATATATAATTTAAATTATGAATTCAACGATAATTGATTTTGGTTGAGGGTTACTAGGGCATATAGAAGAAAGTGAGTGGTAATGAGCCATCTTTAAATTTCATGAGTACATGAATAATAGATGCCTATAGTTTCTCCAAAAGCCGGATCGACAAGTCCGCTCTAGCAGGCAAGCATTGTAAGATTGTCGAGCATCGTTGCAGTTGTCCTTTCATCGATATTTCCATCAATGGTCAAACTCTCGTCAAAATGTCATATCCGCAGGCGGGAAAAAAGGCCACCCGAAGGTGGCCATATGCTATGCCGCGATCAGCTGTCTAGCTAGCGCCATTTCAACCGAGTCTCCGTCCTGGTTCAGGGAGTCGAGCCCTGATTCCGGTACATCACCCGAAGTGCTCTGCGCCACTGCGATCTTCTTGGCCATCAGCTGCAGGCAGGTGATCTGCGAGCTGCCGGCGTAGCCGAAGAAAATCACGCGCACCGGGTGCTTCTGTCCGATCCTCCATGACCGCCGCGCTGCCTGCTGCAGGGTGTACACGTTGTACCCCGTCTGCAGGAACGCGATGGTCGGGAAGTCCAGCAGATCCAGCCCGGTCTTAACCAGCTCCGGGTTGGTGAGTAGCACATCGACGCCGCGGTCGACCTGGTCGAGAATCCAATCCTCTCGCCGCGCCGTTTCAACCGTGGCCCGCAGTACCGCCACGCGCAGGCCCGCCTGCTCGAGGACCTTCTTCAATCGGGACGTGGTATCTCGCGTCCCGCTGTAGACGGTGTAGGCGAGGACCTTGCGGCCTTTCGCTTTCTCCTCGAGGCACAGGTTCAGCAGCGCCTGCTCCTTGGGCATCAGCTCATCGTCGCCGAAAAGCGCCGGCACAAAGGCCAGCGTGTCGCGGGTACGGGGATGTTTGACCATCTCCGGTCGGAAGCAGCAGTCTGGCCAGGCCAGGAGCACATTGAGCACGACCCCAAGCAAGGTAGTGTCGCGACGCGCCAAGGCTTGCCGGAGTGCCGTGGTCAATGTTCCAGCCAGGCGCTGGTAGGCCGAGTCCTGCTCCGGCGCCATGGGCACGTCGACGAACTCCTCCTGATAGCTGGGCAGCACATTGCCGCCGATATCCTTGAGCTTCAGGAACACGGTGAACGGCAGCACGAACCGGTGAATGCCTTTAGGGCCGAAGCCTGGGGCTTTCACGGTACGGACGGAGAGCTTCTTGCCCTTGGCGGTCTTGTGCGAATCGCCATCGCGCTCGGTGTAGATGTCCTTGAGCACGCCGTGATCGCGCATGAACGACATGGCTGCAGGAGCCATGCTACCACGTGCGTTTGGTCGATAGCCGTCCTCGATCATGCGCCTGGTGAGGATGCGGAACAGGAGGTAGAACAGGTCGTCGGCGTAGCCACCCATCAAGGTCCCGGTCAGGAGCAAGGTTTTGCGCGCCTTCGCGGCCAACACCCCCATGGCCTGGCCCTGGGCCGAACCACTGCCAAGTGCAGCCCTGATCGTTGTCGAGAGTCCGCTATTGGCCGATTCCGGCCTGATTCGACAGATTCAGAGCGCCGCTTCGCAAGCACTGGCAGCTGCCCCAAGCGCTCAGGTACGTCCATTTGGGCGCTGATTACTTATCCCAACCAGGAAAAGAGTGCCTACAAAACCTACAGAACTTAGTTTCGTAGGTTCTGTAGGCTGCGCTACCGGCCTTTTTGATAAACAGGTTGGGGCGAGGCTACGTTTTTCGCCAGATGTAGCGTGTTGATGGGCGGCCACCTTTTTCTCCGGCCACCTCGTAGCCAATGATTAAGTCGTGTTCAGCCAGAACTGCGAGTGCGTTGTTCACAGCGTCCTGTGAGCCTAATCCCATCCAGTCCTTCTGACGCACCTCGCGTGGGGTAAACGGCTCGGGTAATTTCTGCTGACGCTCCAGGATCAGCCTGGCACCGAGTAGTGGGGCGTTGATAGCTGCGCCGTAGAGTCGCAAGGCATGGCTCATCAGGTAGCTCGCCCAGTTAATGGCGCGTGATGTGGACTCTATGCCCACGGCTCTCTGACCACCTTCGACCAGTTCGAACAATAGGGCCAACCCCGCAATGGTCTGCGGCATTTTTAGATAATGGGATTGCAATGCTGGGTGAAATTCTTCGCTCCGGCTTTGTTGCATATGACGCGTATACCAGGCGTTAAACATTTCCTGTGCTTCTGGGCTGAACCTGAGCGTAGTACGGGGCTCGGATGGTAGCTGATCGAGGTAGTCAATAACCTGTTTCACTTGCTCAGCAGCAGCTTGGTTTGGCCAGCGATCGACCAGACGCCACTGACGGATATCGTCGGGATAGACGGCGAGCTGTAGGCGCTGAATCAGGCCGTCATCCACCTCGCCGCTGATCGAGGCGTTCACGAGGGATGCGATTCGTGAGGGTTGAATTCCGCCTATCAGCGATAAACAACATGACTCGATGAACAGGGTTCCTCGGCCAATACGATCGTAGGTGAATGAGCCGTTGCCATCGAAGCACTCCAAGTAGAAAGCGCGTGCCACTGAGCCGTCCTCACTCTGTATTGTTGCGAGCCAGCCCCCGAGCTCGTCACGTACTAGCAGCAGGCCGTTTGGGTTTTCGTTGAGCAGCTCACCGAGCTTTTCTACTGTTGAGTCGTTGACGGTGTAACGACGCTGCACTGGGGGCAGCACATTACTCGAAACCTTGGTGAGTTCCTCCCGCGCTCCAAGTTTGTCACCGCTGCCTACAAGTTTTGTGGCCTTGCTCTTAGCAGCCTTGCGCTCGATGTCGAGCAGCTCAGTGTTGGTCCTGTACTCCTCCAACGCCATGGAGTGCTGATTTCGCTCTCTTGTCTCCAATGCGTCCAAGGGACGAAGCGCTTGCTTGAGCGCTGGTGTTTTCATTGCAGACGGCCTTCCAATGATGACTCCCCATTGGTTGGGAACGACAGTCCAATCATCATGTTGCTTCGGGTGGATGGTGAATTTGCGTCCGACTACGGCGCTAACAGCAACCACAAGCGCGACCCCAACGAAATCCGGTGGGCACTGAGTGCGCTCGGCGACATCCAGCACGTATTCTTGAAGAACAGCAGGCAGTAGCTCTCCACGCCAGGGCATAACCCTGGCCAATCCGCTCGGCAGTGGCTTTGGCACGATGCTTGGATTCAGATACGAAGCACGTGCTGCCTCGGGCATTTCCGCCAAGAACGACGGTATCTGCTCGTGTGTGGTCATTGCTCAGCTCTCTCAGAGAGAGCCCGAGTGACTCCATCACGCTCGCTGATCTTGCCCTCCAGCCAGGCTTCCACCTCCGCGACGACGAAGTAAACGCCAGCCTGTTTGGTTGAGCCAAATTTGATGGGGCGAGGGAAGCTGGGATCGTTTTCTCGCAGCTTCTCGAGGCCGGAGCGGCTCTTGTCAAAGCATTGCTGCAGAGAGGTATGGCTGATCAGGTACTTCTTGGGGGCATGTGTCGGCATGTGCGGGTCTCTGTGTGTAAGCCGACACAGATTTAATACTCCTGAAAGATCGCTGTGGCGCGTTTTCAAACCGGAAAAGCGACAGAAAACGTTTTTTCGGTTGTTGAGGTAACGGCGGTAGCCGGGGAGGGGCTTCACGGGAAGGGAGGCTGTCATAAAGCTGGCATTACCCAACCATAACGGCCCAAAAAGACACAAAAAAGGCACTGTAGCTGTTCGCTAAGTGCCTGATTTGTAAAGGATATTTGGTGGAGCCGGGGGGATTTGAACCCCCGTCCGCCAGTACTCCGCTGTCGGTACTACATGCTTAGCCGTGTCTACTGAGTTAATCCGCAGCCGCCCGACGGGCAGGGTGCTTTGGACGAGTTGGGTAAGTTTTAGTCGCTTTGCCCCCAACGTGCTACACGACGATCCTGTTCTGTATGACAATCACTTCGGGTTTACAGGCATCCCCTGGTGATTGCTGGAGCCGAAGCTACCAGGAGAGCGGGCTCAGCTGCTTACGCAGCGAGAGCGTAGCCCTCGTAGTTTTCGTCATTGGCAACTATAGAAAGTTGCAACAGTGGATTTACGAGTTCTGTTACCAACTCGGCATGCACCTAGAGTTTCGCAACCGGCGTCGAATCCTAATCGGCCCCACGCTACAGCTCTAGCTCACGTACCTGTCGGCACGTACGGGCAGTATACGTGATTGCGCGGGCGGCGTCGACAACATGCCGCCTCGCTCCCGCCGCGAAGGCTCAAGCACCGCCGCTGCCGCCTGCCGAACCACTGCCTTTGTCGGTTTTTTCCAGGCGCTCGAGCACCTTGGAGGTAATGGCGATGCATTCCTTGGTGTCGCCCGACGCTTGGGCTGCCTTGGCCTTGTCGATGTGCTCGGTGACGGCTTTGTCCAGGCCTTCGGAGGTGGCGCCGGCGGTGGCCATGCTGTCATCGATTTTCTGCAGGTTGATGGCGCACAGGTCTTCGGCGGCGAATACCGGGGAAGCCAGGAGGGTAGCGGCCGCGAAGAGGGCCGAGAGTGCGGTGCCTTTCATGGGTATCTCCTTTTAGGGCCTCTGGAGGGTGGGCCTGTAACGATTGACTGTGGCGGATTTGCGGGGGTTCAATCGGGATGATGGCGGGGCGGCATGATGGAGTGTGGCGAGATGTTGCGGGCGGGAGCGCCCTTGCGTCGAGACAGGGCTGCTCCTCATGGGTCAGTTGGTTTTGTTCAGACCCAGTTCGATGTCGTCGATCAGCGCCTTGGCCATTTCGCTGAGGATGCGTGCGGCGCTGCCGGCCTTGCGGTCGTTTTCCATTTCGGCTTCGGTGGTGAGGTGGCGGATGCAACCGAGCAGGACCGAGAGTTGGCTGAAGGCGTGGTCAAAGGGGATGCCCGGCTGCAGGCGGAACAGGTCGAAGGTTTCGATGCCGGCGGTGGTGGCGTGGGTGGGGTCGGTGGTGTCCATGGGATTGGTTTCCTGAATTCGGTGGGGGATGGCACCGGCGTAGCCGGTGTTCGCGGGCAAGCCCGCTCCCACAGGTACAGCGCCGAGCTCGAAGTTGGCGATTCCCCTGTAGGAGCGGGTTTACCCGCGAAGAGGCCGGTTAGGCCGCTATCAATGCAGACTTGGTTTGCGTTCCAATGCCAACAGCAGGGCATCCGCCTGAGCCCAGGTGATTTGCATGGCGCGCAGGCCGTTCTCGACCGATTCGCGCATGGCTTCATCTTCGATGCTGTCGACGGCATAGCGGCATCGGTTATAGGCGATCATCAGGTAATGGGTGACGTTCATCACCACATGGTTTAAGGGTACATGACGCTCGATGATGGCGTTGCAGAGGGTGGTGCCGTCGGGGATTTGGTAGAAATGCGGTGGGTCGGGGACGATTTTTTTCATGCAGCCTCCTGAATGCTGAAGGACTGCCGCTTCCGTTCCACAGGAAGGGTGGCAGCTGTACACGGGGTGGAACCCGAGTGCATTCAGGAGTACTCGGTAGGCACGAGGCCTCCCGCGTACAGCCGCCATTAACGACACGCTCCAGAATGCTAGGCCGGGGCTCCACACCCGATCGCTGAACATCAGCGACTCGGACAGCCTAGGGGGCCAGGATTTCCGGGACAATCAGACGCGTGTCGACTTGGGTTGTAGGGTATTTCGCTGGGCGCGGGATCGCTAGTATCGGTGGGTAAGATGAATCTGAGAGCGGCGAGGGATATGGCCTGTGTTGCTTGCGCGGGCGGCGCTCGATATCCGCGCCACTACAACAACATCGGCGAGCACTCTGCCTCCCACTCAACCCTCAAATACTCCGCGGCCGCGTCACCCGATCGACCAGATAAACCAACCCGTGATAATCGATCCCACTGTGGCTCGACAGCCCGATCTCGCAGGTCCGGCTGGTCGAAATCCCCTCGCTGCAATGCTGCACCGCATCCTTCAAGCTACGCAGCGAGTGGGCATTGAGCTCCGGCGTGGTGAACCCCTTGTCCCCGGCAAACCCACAACAATGAATTCCTTCGGGTACAACCACCTGCTTGCTGCAGCGCCGCGCCAGGTCGATCAGCGCCTGGCTTTCGCCCAGGTGTTGGGTACTGCAGGTCACATGCACGGCCACCGGCTCGTCCTGAGGGGTGAACTCCAGCCGGTCGAGCAGATGAGTGCGGATGAACCGCACCGGGTCGTACAGGTCGAGCCGGGTGTCTGCCATGTCCTGCACAAGGCGCAGGGTGCAGGGGCTGGTGTCGCAGTAGATCGGGTCGAGGCCGCCACGGCTGGCCTGCAGCAGGGCGTTGATCAACTCCTGGCGCTTGTGCTCGGCCTGCTCGGGATAGCCTTTGGAAGCGAACGGCTGGCCACAGCACAGGCTGTCGGCGTTGTCCGGAAACACCACCTGATAGCCGGCTTTTTCCAGCAGCGCACGGGTCTTGTCCAGTAGCGTGCTCTGTTCGCGGTCGGCGTAGGCTGGGCCCATCGCCCGCGACACGCAGGCGGCGAGGTACACCACGCGTGGCCGGGCATCGTTGCTCGCCGGGCCGAAGGTCAGGCCGCGTACCGGTTGCGGGATCGCCGGTGTCCACTGTGGCAGGCGGCCCTTGCTGGCCTTGCTCAAAGCCGCGCTCACCCGCGCCAGGCGGGGGGCGCCGAGCAGCTTGCGCGCGGTGTCGGCGGCCGTCAGGGTCAGGCGTGCGCCGCCCAAAGCCGTGGTGAAATGCTCGGCCAGCCAGTCGGCAGTCTTTTCCTGCTTGGCGGCCTGGCTGCGCAGTTTCTTCACCAGCTCGCCGGTGTTGATGCCCACCGGGCAGCGCTGAGCGCACAGGCCGGTGGCGGCGCAGGTGTCGATGCCCTGGTACTGGTAGGTCTGCAACAGCTCTCGGGTGTCGATGCCAGCGCGCTTTTTGGCCTGGATATCGCGCCACATGACGATGCGCTGACGCGGGCTTAGGGTCAGCCCCTTGGACGGACAGATCGGTTCGCAGAAGCCGCACTCGATGCACTTGTCGACGATCTCGTCGGCAGCCGGCAGCGGCTTGAGGTGCTTCAGGTGGATGTCCGGATCTTCGCTCAGCACCACATCGGGATTGAGAATGCCATTGGGGTCGAGCAGGCGTTTGAGCGCCCACATCAGCTGGTAGGCATCCTGGCCCCACTCCAGCGCCACGAACGGCGCCATGTTGCGCCCGGTACCATGTTCGGCCTTCAACGACCCGCCGAATTCCACGGCCACCAACTGCGCCACGTCGTCCATGAATGCCTGATAGCGGGCAACTTCCTCGGGGCTGTTGAAGCCCTGGGTGAAGACGAAGTGCAGGTTGCCCTCCAAGGCGTGGCCGAAGATGATCGCCTCGTCGTAGCGGTGCTTGTCGAACAGCTCGATCAGGCGATTCACGCCCTCGGCCAACTGCTCGACGGGGAAGGTGACGTCCTCGATGATCACCGTGGTGCCGGTCTCGCGTACCGCGCCGACTGCCGGGAAGGTGTCCTTGCGGATTCTCCACAGCTGGTTGTACACCAGCGGGTCTTCGCTGAAGTCCACCTGCTGCTCCAGCGGGTAGTCGGCAATCGACGCCATGACCTGGCCCAACTGCTCGTGCAGCAGGCTCTGGCTGGCGGCACGGGACTCGATCAACAACGCGCAGGCATTGGCCGACAGGCCTTTCACCCACAGCGGCATGCCTGGCATGTCCTGCACCGAGCGCAAGCTGCGGCGGTCGAGCAGCTCCACCGCCGACACCGGCTGGCGCTTGAGCACGGTCACCGCGCGGCAGCAGCTCTCGACGCTGGGAAACACCAGCAATGCGCTGGCCTTATGGGGGTGATCGGGCACGGTGTCGTAGGTCACCGCGCTGATGAAGCCCAGCGTGCCTTCGGACCCGACCATCAGGTGCTGGAGGATATCCAGCGGCTGGTCGTAGTCCACCAGTGCATTCAGCGACAGGCCAGTGGTGTTCTTCAGGCGGTATTTATGCCGGATGCGGTCGGCCAGTTCGGTGTTGGCGCGGGTTTCGCGACCAAGCCGGGCAAGCGCCTCGAGCAGGTCGGCATGGCTGCGCTCGAAGGCGGCGACGCTGGCCGGGTCTTCGCTGTCCAGGCGGGTGCCGTCAGCCAGTACCAGGCGCATGCCGGCCAAGGTGTGGTAGGTGTTCTGCGCCGTGCCGCAACACATGCCGCTGGCGTTGTTGGCGACGATACCGCCGATCTTGCAGGCATTGATCGAAGCGGGGTCAGGGCCGATCTTGCGCCCGAAGGGGGCCAGCCAGGCATTGGCCTGGGCTCCGATCACGCCGGGTTGCAGACGGATCTGCTCGCCAGCGCCACGGATCTCGCGGCCATTCCAGTTGTCGCCGAGCACGATCAGCAGCGAGTCGCTGATGGCCTGGCCTGAAAGGCTGGTACCGGCGGCGCGGAAGGTAACCGGCACGCGCTCGCGCTGGGCCAGGTGGATCAGCCCGACCACCTCGTCCTCGGATTCGACCCGTACTACCAGCTTCGGAATCAGCCGGTAGAAACTGGCATCGGTGCCGAAAGCCAGGGTCGAAGTGGGGTCGTCGAAACGGCGTTCGGCGGGTATCAGGCGCTCGACATCACGCAGGAACGCGGCGGGCAGGCTCATGCAATCTCCTCGCGGGGCCACGGCGTCTGGTGCGCCGTTGTGCCCCGGTCATTCAGGCGGTGTTACTCAAGGTAGGCGCGCTCAAGCGCCCAGTTCGCGGACCAGCGAGTCGCGGGTGATTTCGCCGATCGACTTGGCGCCGGTGAGCACCATGGCCACGCGCATTTCCTTCTCGAACAGTTCGAGCAGGTTCTTCACTCCGGCCTGGCCATGCACCGCCAGGGCCCATAGGAACGCGCGGCCGATCAGCACGCTGTCGGCACCCAGGGCGATCATGCGCACCACATCCAGGCCGCTGCGGATACCCGAGTCGGCGAGGATCTTCAGATCGCCTTTGACCGCGTCGGCGATGGCCGGCAAGGCCCGGGCGCTGGACAGCACGCCGTCGAGCTGGCGCCCGCCATGGTTGGAGACGACGATGCCGTCGGCGCCGAACTTGACTGCGTCACGGGCGTCGTCGGCATCGAGGATGCCTTTGATGATCATCGGGCCATCCCAGAAGTCGCGGATCCACTCCAGGTCCTTCCAGGAAATCGACGGGTCGAAGTTGGCGCCCAGCCAGCCGATGTAGTCGGCAAGGCCAGTCGGGTTGCCGCGGTAGGTGGAGATGTTGCCCAGGTCGTGCGGACGGCCCATGACGCCGACGTCCCAGGCCCATTCAGGGTGGGTCATGGCCTGCAGCACACGGCGCATCGGGCCGTTCTTGCCGCTCATGCCGGAGTGGGCGTCGCGGTAGCGGGCACCGGGCACTGGCATGTCGACGGTGAACACCAGGGTCTTCACGCCGGCGGCCTTGGCCCGCTCCAGCGCGTTGCGCATGAAGCCGCGGTCCTTGAGCACGTACAGCTGGAACCACATCGGCCGGTCGATGGCCGGAGCGACTTCCTCGATCGGGCACACCGAGACGGTGGACATGGTGAACGGAATGCCATGGGCTGCCGCTGCGCGTGCCGCCTGCACTTCGCCACGGCGGGCGTACATGCCGGTGAGGCCGACCGGAGCGAGGGCCACTGGCATGTTCAGGGTTTCACCGAACAGCTCGGTCTTGAGGCTCAGCTCGGACATGTTCTTCAGCACGCGCTGGCGCAGGGCGATGCTCGCCAGGTCCTCGACGTTGTGCCGCAAGGTGTATTCGGCGTAGGCGCCGCCGTCGGCGTAGTGGAAGAGGAAAGGGGGCAGCTTGCGTTGGGCCGCGGCGCGATAGTCGGTGGAGGCGGAAATGATCATGGATTCTCGCAGCGTGGGTTGAAGGAGATGCCGGGCGCCCGAGCGCCCGGCCCCTTTCACTTTAGTGTTGAACCAGCATGCCGGTCAGCCAGTAGGCCTGGATCAGGGTGATCAGGCCGACGATGGTGGCGAAGAACAGGCTGTGCTTGACGGTGAAGCGGAACAGGTCCGATTCCTTGCCGACCAGGCCGGTGGCGGCGCAGGCCACGGCGATCGACTGCGGCGAGATCATCTTGCCGGTCACGCCGCCGCTGGTGTTGGCAGCCACCAGCAGGGTGTCGTTGACCCCGATCTGGTGCGCGGTGGTCGCCTGCAGCGAGCTGAACAGGGCATTGGACGAGGTGTCGGAGCCGGTCAGGAACACCCCCAGCCAGCCAAGGAACGGCGAGAAGAACGGGAACGCCGCGCCGGTGCCGGCCAGGACCAGCGCCATGGTCGAGGACATGCCGGAATAGTTGGTGACGAAGGCGAAGGCCAGGACCATGCCGATCGACAGGATCGGCCAGCGCAGCTCCCAGAAGGTCTCCTTCAAAGTGGTCAGACCAGTTTTGAAGTTGATCTTGAGCACCGCCATCGAGATCAGCGCCGAGAGGAAGATCGCGGTACCGGTGGCGGAGATCGGGTCGAGCTTGAACACTGCAGGCATGGCGGTCGGTGTCGCGACGATCGGCGCGGTCTTGACCACCAGTTGGTCCAGGTGCGGGATGGCGAAGTTGAACACGAAGTTGTACATCGCGCCGCCTGGGGCGAAGGCCGCCTTGAACGGCTTCAGGGTCCAGATGGTCACCAGTACGGTGAGGATCAGGAACGGCGACCAGGCCTTGAAGATCTCGCCGAAGCTGTATGGGCTCGGCTGGCTGCCGCTTGGCTGGACCACGGCGGCGCCTACGCTGCCCTTGGCCTCGGCGAACGAGCGCTTCGGTTGCCAGACCTTGAGGAACAGGGTCAGGCAGATCAGGCTGGCCAGCGCCGAGGTGATGTCCGGCAGCTCCGGACCGATGAAGTTCGAGGTGAAGTACTGGGTCACGGCGAAGCTGAGGCCGGCCACCAGGGCGGCAGGCCAGGTTTCCTTCACCCCGCGCAGACCGTCCATCATGAACACCAGCCAGAACGGCACGAACAGCGACAGCAGCGGCAGTTGGCGACCGGTCATGGCGCCGATGTGGAAGGCGTCGATGCCGGTGACTTGGCCGGCCACGATGATCGGGATGCCCAGGGCGCCGAAAGCCACGGGCGCGGTGTTGGCGATCAGGCACAGGCCCGCGGCGTACAGCGGGTTGAAGCCCAGGCCCACCAGCAGGGCGGCGGTGATCGCCACCGGCGCGCCGAAGCCGGCCGCGCCTTCGAGGAAGGCACCAAAGCAGAAGCCGATCAGCAGCACCTGCAGGCGCTGGTCGTCGGTAATCGACAGCACCGAGCTGCGGATCACTTCGAACTGGCCGCTCTTGACCGTGAGTTTGTACAGGAACACCGCCGCGACGATGATCCAGGCAATTGGCCAGAGGCCATAGAGGAAGCCATAGCCCGCGGCAGCCAGGGCCATGTCGACAGGCATCTGGAAGGCGAAGATCGCCACCAGGATCGACAGGCCAAGCGTGATGCTGCCGGCCACGTGGCCTTTGAGGCGGAACACGGCCAGGGCGAGGAAGAAGAACACGATCGGGATGACGGCTGCCAGGGCAGACAGGCCCAGACTACCAAGGGGGGTATAGAGTTGTTGCCAGGTTTGCATAATGGGGTAGCCCCTAATTGTTGTTGGTCAGCACTGGCATTGGATAATTGGTAAGACCAATTTACAATGGCTGGACGCTAGGTTAAAAGCGCGCTGATGCCTGTGTCAATTTGTCCTGGCTGAAACTTTGGTCGAGCGGCGATGAGCGGTGGCTGAACGGCTGCAAAAAAACCTAACTGATGGGTGCTGGCACGGCCCGAATCAGTGAGAATGGCCGACCCCGAATTCAGCAGGGGTTTGTGGAGAGCATGTGATGGTTTTTGATCAGGTCCGCCAACGGCGCCTGTCGGACGATATCGTCGACCGGTTGGAAGGGATGATTCTGGAAGGCACGCTGACGTCGGGACAGCGGCTGCCGGCCGAGCGCGTCCTCGCCGAGCAGTTCGGCGTGTCCCGCCCGTCACTGCGTGAGGCGATCCAGAAGCTGGTGGCCAAGGGCTTGCTGGTCAGTCGCCAAGGGGGTGGCAATTTTGTCGCCGAGTCGCTCGGCTCGACGTTCAGCGATCCGCTGCTGCAGCTGTTGGAGCACAGTGCCGAGGCCCAGCGCGACCTGCTGGAATTTCGCCATACCCTGGAAGCCTCCTGCGCCTACTACGCCGCGCTGCGCGCTACCGAGCCTGACCGCGCGCGCCTGAAGGCAGCCTTCGACACCCTGCAGGATTGTTACGCCAGGGCCGACGAAGTCACTCGGGCAGAGGAAGGCGCAGCCGATGCACGCTTCCACCTGGCGATTGCCGAGGCCAGCCATAACGCGGTGCTGTTGCACACCATCCGCGGGTTGTTCGATTTGCTCAAGCGTAATGTGGTGACCAACATCGGCGGCATGTATCAACAGCGCGCGGAGACGCGCGACATGCTGATCAGTCAGCACCGCGAGTTGTATCAGGCGATCGTCGAGGGTCGGGCAGAGGAGGCGCGGGAGGTGTCGAGCCGGCACATTCTGTATGTGCAGGAAGTGCTCGAGGAAGCCCAGGACGAGGCCCAGCGAGTGGCGCGGGCGGAGCGGCGCAGCGGGCGCTGAAAGCTGTATTGGGTCATTCGCGGGACAAGCCCGCTCCCACAGGATCTGTGCCGAGCGTCGGTCAGCGCAGATCCTGTGGGAGCGGGCTTGTCCCGCGAAAGGGCCGCAGCAGGCTAGAGAAGACTCAGTCTTCCTTGCCCTTGTTGCGCACCGCACGCTGCAGCTCGCGGTTGGAGTCGCGTTCGCGCACGACATCGCGCTTGTCGAACTCCTTCTTGCCCTTGCCAAGGGCGATTTCGCACTTGATCAGGTGCTTGCTCCAGTACAGCGCCAGTGCCACGCAGGTATAACCCTTCTGCGCGACAGCCGCTTCCAGGCGCTCGAGTTCGCGCTTGTTCAGCAGCAGCTTACGGGTGCGGATCGGGTCGGCGATGACGTGGGTGCTGGCGGTGGTCAGCGGGGTGATGTGGCTGCCGAACAGCCAGGCTTCGCCATCCTTGAGCAGCACGTAGCTGTCGGTCAGGTGCGCCTTGCCGGCCCGCAGGCTCTTTACTTCCCAACCGGACAGGACCAGTCCGGCCTCGAACTTGTGTTCGATGAAGTAATCGTGTCGCGCTTTCTTGTTTTGCGCGATGGTCCCGGTCGGATGTTTCTTTTGCTTAGCCATAGGGGCGGCATTATAGGCAGTCGCCGCGTCGTCGGCTACGGGATTTCAGTGTGCTTGAGCCACTGCAATGAATACCGGACAATACAAAACCTGTCACATGTACAGAACCTGTTTTCGGCACGCTGCGAAGCGCCGCCACCCAGCCTTGGAAGTGATGCCTGGATGACTACCCATATTCAACGCTCCGCCCTGCTGCCGTACCCCGCCCAGGCGCTCTACGATCTGGTCAACGATGTGGCCAGCTACCCGCAGTTTCTGCCTTGGTGCTCGGACTCCACGGTGCTCGAAGCCAGCGACGCGCACATGCGCGCGAAGCTTGAAGTGGCTAAGGGCGGAATGAGCCAGCAGTTCGTCACGCGCAACTCGCTGGTGCCTGGGCAATCGATCGAGATGAACCTGGAGGAGGGGCCTTTCACCCAGTTACATGGGGTGTGGGTATTCAAGGCGCTGGGCGAAAAGGCCTGCAAGATCAGCCTGGACCTGTCGTTCGATTACGCAGGCCCGTTGGTGCGCGCTACCCTCGGTCCGCTGTTCAATCAGGCGGCCAATACCCTGGTCGATGCCTTCTGTCAGCGCGCCAAGCAGCTACACGGCTGAGGTTTCAGCAGCATCCACAAAAAAGCCCGGGCCATGGCCCGGGCTTTTTCTGTATACGGCTGCAATTACTGCGGTGAAGTTTCCAGCGGTGCCGGCGTCGGGACAGGGGTGGTCTCGATGGTGTCGATCTCGCGCTGGATCGACTCTTCGGTGGAGCCTGGCTTGGCCGGCTTTTCTTCCGGTTGAGCTGGCGCCTGGCCTTCGGTTGCTGGGCTGACGGTAGTGTCGCCGCTGCCGCCGAGGATCTCCTGGTCGCGGCTCACGCCCGGCATGAAGTCGCCCGACAGGCTGACCAGTTGGTCGCTGTCGTTGAAGAACACGCTCATGCGCTCCTGCTGGCGTTTGCCGCCGCCTGGCTGCAGGCTGTACAGGTAGTCCCACCGATTGGTGTTGAAGGTGTCCTGGAGGAGGGGGTTACCCATGATAAACCTTACTTGCCGACGGGTCATTCCGGGGCGTAATTGGTCTATCATGTCTTGCGTGACGACATTGCCCTGCTGGATGTCGATTTTGTAAACCCCGGGAAACGAGCAACCGGCGAGTGCGAGCAGTCCCACGAACGTGAGGCTGGTTAGCAAGAGCTTGGTGTTTTGCATCGGTGGGCGACTTCCACTATCTTGGCTGGACAACGTAAACACCGATCATACCCGTATTAAGAGAAGCTGCGAAGCAGCATCGGCGAGAAAGCTGACCATGGTTGAAAATAGCGAATTGCGCAAAGCCGGTCTCAAGGTGACCCTGCCTCGAGTCAAGATCCTTCAAATGCTCGATTCGACCGAGCAACGCCACATGAGTGCCGAGGATGTCTACAAGGCGCTGATGGAGGCTGGCGAGGACGTCGGTCTCGCAACCGTCTACCGCGTTCTGACCCAGTTCGAGGCGGCAGGCCTGGTGGTTCGCCACAACTTCGACGGCGGCCATGCGGTGTTCGAGCTGGCAGATGGCGGTCACCACGACCATATGGTCAACGTGGAGACCAGCGAGGTCATCGAGTTCATGGATGCTGAAATCGAGCGTCGTCAGAAAGAGATCGTGGCCGAGCATGGCTACGAACTGGTGGACCACAATCTGGTCCTCTATGTGCGTAAGAAAAAGTAACGATTAAATCGTTATAAATAGCAAAGGCGACCTTCGGGTCGCCTTTGTGCTTTCTGCGTTGGTGTTCGAGCTGGCTCTATACCTTGCTGCTCACCACCATCTTGCGCGCATGGGCCAGTGATTCCTTGGTCAGGTCGATGCCGCCCAGCATCCTTGCCACCTCTTCGACCCTCTCGCGTTTGCCCAGGCTTGCCACGGCGGTGTGCGTGGTATCGCTGTTGCGTACCTTGTGCACGAACAGGTGGTGATGTCCCTGGGCGGCTACCTGCGGTAAATGGGTCACGGTCAGCACCTGACCACGCTCGCCCAGTCGACGCAGCAGTTGGCCGACGATTTCCGCCGTGGGGCCACCAATGCCCACATCCACTTCATCGAACACCAGGGTCGGGATGCGTGAAGTCTGCGCGGTGATGACCTGGATCGCCAGGCTGATACGCGACAGTTCCCCGCCGGAGGCGACCTTGGCCAGGCCCTTCAGCGGTTGCCCCGGGTTGGCGCTGACCAACAGCTCGATCTGCTCCAGGCCGTGAGGGGAGAGATCGGTGCCTTCGTTGGGCGTGAGTTCGATGCAGAAGCGACCGCCCGGCATGCCTAGGCGCTGCACCTCCTGCTCCACGGCGACCGCCAGTTGCTGGGCGGCCTGTCGGCGCAAGGCGCTCAGCTCGGCGGCCTTGGCCTGGTAATGCTGGGCGAAAGCCGCTTGCTCATCGGCCAGGCGTTCGAGCGCTTCGTCACTGGCGTTGAGGCCTTCGAGTTCATCCATCAACTGCTGTTGCAGGTGTGGCAGCTCGGTCGGGTGCACCCGGTGTTTGCGGGCAAGGGTGTAGATCGTGTCGAGGCGCTCTTCCAGGGCCTGCAGGCGCATGGGATCGGCGTCGAAATTGTCGAGGAAGCGGTTGAGTTCGCCGACCGCCTCTTCGACCTGAATCTGCGCGCTGGCAATCATGTTGGCCGCTTCGCCGAGTGCCTTGGGCGCATTGGCTGCGGCGCCCAGGCGATTGAGGCTTGAGGTGAGGGCGCTTAGCACGTTGCCCGAATCGCTTTCGCTGCACTGGTCGATGACCTGTCGGCAAATGCCGAACAGGGCCTCGGCGTTGGTCAGGTTCTTGTGCTCCTGTTCGAGCTGTTCCAGCTCGTTTTCGCCCAGGCCGAGGTTGTCGAGCTCTTCGAGCTGATAGCTGAGCAACTGATGACGGGCGCGTTGCTCGTCACCGGAGTTGGTCAGCCGTTCCAGCTCCAGGCGCGTCTGGTTCCAGCGCTTGGCGGCCAGTTGCACCTGACGCGCGAGGTCGATGGCACCGGCGTACTCATCCAGTAGCCGGCGGTGGGTGTCGGTCTTCAGTAGCGACTGGTGTTCGTGCTGGCTGTGGATGTCGATCAGCAGCTCGCCCAGCGCCTTCAGGTCGCCCAGTGGGCAGGGGGTGCCGTTGATGTAGCCACGGCTGCGGCCTTCGGCGGTGATCACCCGGCGCAGGATGCACGGCCCGTCGTTGGCCAGGTCGCGCTCGGCCAGCCAGGTGCCTGCCTCGGGAATGTCCGCGAGGTCGAAGGTGGCGAGGATGTCTGCCTTGTCCGCGCCGGGGCGCACCACGCCGCTGTCGGCACGGTCGCCGAGGGCGAGGCCGAGGGCGTCGAGCATGATCGACTTGCCCGCACCGGTCTCGCCGGTGATGACGGACATGCCGCGGTCAAGTTCGAGATCGAGGTGTTCGACGATGGCGTAGTTATGGATGGACAGGTGCACCAGCATGAGGGCGGCTCCCGAAGATCGTGTCTGGTTATTTATACAGTAGTTTTTTCGACTCTGCCAAGGCCCGTCCGGAGAATCTCCTGGGCCGTCGTCGGGCGGTCAGCCCTTGAACCTGATTTTTCCGACCCCATATAGCCGGCAGACACGACGAGCTTGGCTCGCCCTACAGAAATTGCGAAGGAGAACCCCAATGGCTGACGAACAGCTGGATGAGAAGAACCTTAACGCCGAAGAAGCTGGCGCAGACAACACCGATGCCCGCGTTCAAGAGCTCGAGGAGCAGCTGGCCGCGGCCAAGGATCAATCCCTGCGCGCTGTCGCCGACCTGCAGAACGTGCGTCGCCGCGCCGAGCAGGATGTCGAGAAAGCCCATAAGTTCGCCCTGGAGAAGTTCGCCGGTGACCTGCTGCCGGTGATCGACAGCCTGGAGCGTGGCCTGGAGCTGTCCAGCGCCGACGACGAGAACATCAAGCCGATGCGTGAAGGCATCGAGCTGACCCTGAAAATGTTCCACGACACCCTCAAGCGCTACAACCTCGAGCCGCTGGATCCGCACGGCGAGCCATTCAACGCCGAGCACCACCAGGCCATGGCCATGCAGGAAAGCGCAGAGGTCGAGCCCAACAGCGTGCTCAAGGTGTTCCAGAAGGGCTACCTGCTCAATGGTCGCCTGCTGCGCCCCGCGATGGTGGTGGTCAGCAAGGCGCCGGTTGCTCCGCAACCTTCTATCGACGAGCAGGCTTGAAATCCTTCGGGGCATCCCCATCTAGGTGTCAAGCGTTCAAGTATTACCGCAGTTGCCCAAAGTAGCGGCTGCCACCCCATTCAAGTTTCGGGAGAGTTAACATGGGTAAAATCATCGGTATCGACCTGGGGACCACCAACTCGTGCGTCTCCATCCTGGAAAACGGTAGCGTCAAGGTCATCGAAAACGCCGAAGGCGCGCGTACCACTCCGTCGATCGTGGCCTACGCCAACGACGGCGAAATCCTGGTCGGCCAGTCGGCCAAGCGCCAGGCCGTCACCAACCCGCACAACACGCTGTTCGCAGTGAAGCGCCTGATCGGTCGCCGCTTCGAAGAAGACGTCGTGCAGAAAGACATCAAGCTGGTGCCCTACAAGATCGTCAAGGCCGATAACGGTGACGCTTGGGTCGAGGCCAGCGACAAGAAGATGGCTCCGCCGCAGATCAGCGCCGAAGTCCTGAAGAAAATGAAGAAGACCGCCGAAGACTACCTCGGCGAGCCTGTCACCGAAGCGGTCATCACCGTTCCGGCCTACTTCAACGACAGCCAGCGCCAGGCTACCAAGGATGCCGGTCGCATCGCCGGTCTCGACGTCAAGCGCATCATCAACGAGCCGACCGCCGCTGCGCTGGCCTATGGCATGGACAAGGCCAAGGGCGACCACACCGTCATCGTCTATGACCTCGGTGGTGGTACCTTCGACGTTTCGGTCATCGAAATCGCCGAAGTCGACGGTGAGCACCAGTTCGAAGTACTGGCCACCAACGGCGACACCTTCCTGGGTGGCGAAGACTTCGACATGCGCCTGATCGACTACCTCGTCGACGAGTTCAAGAAAGAGTCCGGCATGGACCTGAAGAACGATCCCCTGGCTCTGCAGCGTCTGAAAGAAGCCGCTGAGAAAGCCAAGATCGAGCTGTCCTCCGCTCAGTCGACCGACGTCAACCTGCCGTACATCACTGCAGATGCCACCGGTCCTAAGCACCTGAACGTGAAGATTTCCCGCGCCAAGCTGGAGTCGCTGGTCGAAGACCTGGTCTCGCGTACCATCGAGCCATGCCGCATCGCCCTGAAAGACGCCGGCATCGACGCCAGCAAGATCGACGACGTGATCCTGGTCGGTGGCCAGACCCGTATGCCGCTGGTGCAAAAAGCGGTTGCCGATTTCTTCGGCAAGGAAGCGCGCAAGGACGTCAACCCGGACGAAGCTGTCGCCATGGGTGCAGCCATCCAGGGCGCGGTCCTGGCCGGTGACGTGAAAGACGTACTGCTGCTGGACGTCAGCCCGCTGACCCTGGGTATCGAAACCATGGGCGGCGTGATGACCCCGCTGATCGAGAAGAACACCACCATCCCGACCAAGAAGTCGCAGGTGTTCTCGACTGCCGACGACAACCAGGGCGCCGTGACCATCCACGTGCTGCAGGGTGAGCGTAAGCAGGCTGCGCAGAACAAGTCGCTGGGCAAGTTCGACCTGGCCGACATTCCGCCGGCTCCACGCGGTGTGCCGCAGATCGAAGTGACCTTCGACATCGACGCCAACGGCATTCTGCACGTCAGCGCGAAAGACAAGGCTACCGGTAAGTCGCAGTCGATCGTGATCAAGGCCAACTCCGGCCTGTCGGATGACGAAATCGAGCGCATGGTGCGTGACGCCGAGGCCAATGCCGAGGAAGACCGCAAGTTCGAAGAGCTGGCCGCAGCCCGTAACCAAGGCGACGCGCTGGTTCACTCGACCCGCAAGATGGTCGCTGACGCCGGTGACAAGGTCACCGCGGAAGAGAAAACCGCCATCGAGGCTGCCGTGGTTGCCCTGGAAGCGGCTGTCAAAGGCGACGACAAGGCCGCCATCGACGCCAAGGTCGAAGAGCTGTCGAAAGTCTCCGCGCCGGTTGCCCAGAAGATGTACGCCGAGCAGCAGGCCGAACAGCCTCAGGGCGGCGCCCAGCAGGCCGAGCCGGAAGCCAAGCACGATGACGTGGTTGACGCCGAGTTCGAGGAAGTGAAAGACAACAAGCAGTAATGCCTGCATGTTGTCGGTCAGCCACCGCCGTTTGGCGGTGAGCTGGTAGGATGTCGCCGCGCGGGGGCTTGCTCCCGCGTTGGTGTGTCTGGAATACGAGAATTTTTACAGCATCTGTCAGAGCCTCTCGGAGGTTGGCAGGTGTTGCGGCACAGCGCATAGCGCAGAGGTATGCCGAACGCCCTCAAGAGTGCAAATGACCTATGGCAAAGCGTGATTATTATGAGGTGCTGGGTGTCGAGCGTGGCGCCAGTGAAGGTGATCTCAAAAAGGCCTATCGCCGCCTGGCGATGAAGTACCACCCCGACCGCAATCCCGGTGACAAGGAGTCGGAAGAGCATTTCAAGGAGGCCAACGAGGCCTATGAAGTGCTGTCCGATGCGAGCAAGCGCGCGGCCTACGACCAGTACGGCCATGCCGGCGTCGATCCGAACATGGGTGGCGGCGGTGCCGGTTTCGGTGGCGCCAACTTCTCCGACATCTTCGGCGATGTATTCAGCGATTTCTTCGGTGGTGGCCGTGGCGGCTCGCGTGGCGGCGCCCAGCGCGGCAGCGACCTGCGCTACACCCTGGAGCTGAACCTGGAAGAGGCGGTGCGTGGCACGACGGTCAATATCCGCGTTCCCACGCTGGTCGAATGCAAGCCGTGCGACGGCTCCGGCGCCAAGAAAGGCTCGTCCCCGGCGGCTTGCCCGACCTGCGGCGGCATCGGCCAGGTGCGTATGCAGCAGGGCTTCTTCTCAGTGCAGCAGACCTGCCCGCGCTGCCATGGCCAGGGCAAGATCATCACCGACCCTTGCACTTCGTGCCATGGCGAAGGTCGTGTCGAGGAGTACAAGACTCTGTCGGTCAAGGTGCCGGCCGGTGTCGATACCGGCGATCGCATTCGCCTGTCCGGCGAAGGCGAGGCGGGGACCCATGGTGGCCCGACCGGCGACCTGTACGTGGTCATCAACGTGCGCGAGCACGCCATCTTCCAGCGTGACGGCAAGCACCTGTACTGCGAAGTGCCGATCAGCTACACCGATGCTGCCCTGGGTGGCGAGCTCGAGGTCCCGACCCTCGATGGTCGCGTCAAGCTCAGAATTCCCGAAGGTACCCAGACCGGCAAGCAGTTCCGTCTGCGTGGCAAGGGCGTAGCCCCTGTGCGTGGCGGGGCTGCGGGCGATCTGCTGTGCCGCGTGGCGGTGGAAACCCCGGTCAATCTCAGTCGTCGCCAGCGCGAACTGCTCGAAGAGTTCCGCGACTCGTTGGACAGCGACAGTTCCCATTCGCCCAAGGCCAGTGGCTGGTTCGAAGGTGTGAAGCGCTTCTTTGGCGATCTCTGACAAGGAACAGGTTATGCGACGTATTGCAGTGATGGGCGCGGCCGGGCGGATGGGCAAGACCCTCGTCGAGGCTGTGCAGCAACAAGCGCCCCAGGCAGGCCTGACGGCGGCGATCGACCGCCCGGACAGTACCCTGGTCGGTGCCGATGCCGGCGAGCTGGCGGCGCTGGGCCGTATCGGCGTGCCGATCTCCGACGACCTGGCCAAGGTCGCCGACGAGTTCGACGTGCTGATCGACTTCACCCACCCCTCGGTCACCCTGAAGAACCTGGCGTTCTGCCGCAAGGCGAGCAAGGCCATGGTCATTGGCACCACCGGTTTCACGCCGGAAGAGAAAGAGCAACTGGTCGAGGCTGGCAAGGAAATCCCGATCGTCTTCGCCGCCAACTTCAGCGTCGGCGTCAACCTGTGCCTGAAGCTGCTCGATACGGCGGCGCGGGTGCTGGGTGACGATGTGGACATCGAGATTCTCGAAGCGCACCACCGGCACAAGGTCGATGCGCCGTCGGGTACGGCGCTGCGTATGGGTGAAGTGGTTGCCCAGGCGCTGGGGCGTGATCTGCGCGAAGTGGCCGTATATGGCCGTGAAGGGCAGACGGGAGCGCGTGATCGTCAGACCATCGGCTTCGCGACCGTGCGTGCCGGCGATGTGGTTGGCGACCACACGGTGCTGTTCGCTGCCGAAGGCGAGCGCGTGGAGATCACCCACAAGGCCTCCAGTCGCATGACCTTCGCCAAGGGCGCCGTGCGTGCGGCGCTGTGGCTCGATGGTCGTGAGCCGGGGTTGTACGACATGCAGGACGTGCTCGAGCTGCGTTGAGGGTTGGCGCAGTAACCCTCTGTCGCATTTGCGGTAGACCGGAAACGCTCTTTTCTGTAAGCTACAGCTTTAGTGTGTCCACTAAAAGCGCGCAGCGAATTGAATTCAGCACATGAAAGCGGGGTGACGTGTCCATACGTCACTCCGCTTTTTTGCAACCTGCGATCGCCCTTTCATGCTTGATTTACGGGAGGTCTTCTTGACAAAGCCAGCCATACTCGCCCTTGCCGATGGCAGTATTTTTCGCGGTGAAGCCATCGGTGCCGACGGTCAGACCGTTGGTGAGGTGGTGTTCAACACTGCTATGACCGGCTACCAGGAAATCCTTACAGACCCTTCCTACGCCCAGCAAATCGTTACCCTGACCTACCCGCACATTGGCAACACCGGCACCACCCCGGAAGACGCTGAGTCGAACCGAGTCTGGTCCGCTGGTCTGGTCATTCGCGACCTGCCGCTGCTGGCCAGCAACTGGCGTAATACCCAGTCGCTGCCTGAGTACCTGAAGGCCAACAACGTCGTTGCCATCGCCGGCATCGACACCCGTCGCCTGACCCGTATCCTGCGTGAAAAAGGCGCCCAGAACGGCTGCATCCTCGCCGGTGACGACATCACCGAAGAGCAGGCCATCGCCGCCGCCCGGGCCTTCCCAGGCCTCAAGGGCATGGACTTGGCCAAGGTCGTCTCCACCACCGAGCGCTACGAATGGCGTTCCAGCGTGTGGGAACTGAAAACCGACAGCCACCCGACCATCGACGCAGCCGACCTGCCTTACCACGTGGTCGCCTTCGACTATGGCGTCAAGCTGAACATCCTGCGCATGTTGGTCGCCCGTGGCTGCCGCGTGACCGTGGTACCGGCGCAGACCCCGGCCAGCGAAGTGCTGGCGCTGAATCCGGACGGTGTGTTCCTGTCCAACGGCCCAGGTGATCCCGAGCCTTGCGACTATGCCATCCAGGCGATCAAGGAAATCCTCGAGACCGAGATCCCGGTATTCGGTATTTGTCTCGGCCACCAGCTTCTGGCCCTGGCCTCCGGCGCCAAGACCGTGAAGATGGGCCACGGCCACCACGGTGCCAACCACCCGGTCCAGGATCTGGACACCGGCGTGGTCATGATCACCAGCCAGAACCACGGCTTCGCCGTCGACGAAGCCACCCTGCCGGGCAACGTCCGCGCCATCCACAAGTCGCTGTTCGACGGTACCCTGCAGGGCATCGAGCGCACCGACAAGAGCGCGTTCAGCTTCCAGGGCCACCCTGAAGCGAGCCCAGGCCCGACCGACGTCGCGCCACTGTTCGATCGTTTCATCGATGCCATGGCCAAGCGCCGCTGAGCATCCTGCATCAAGGCCCCGGGGCGGCATGTGCTGCGCCCGGAAGCGCCTGACCCAGATTGTTCAAGACGGCTTGCCGACTGACCCGCGGATTTGAGTGACAACCATGCCAAAACGTACAGACATCAAAAGCATCCTGATTCTCGGCGCTGGCCCGATCGTGATCGGCCAGGCCTGCGAATTCGACTACTCCGGCGCCCAGGCCTGCAAGGCACTGCGCGAGGAAGGTTTCCGCGTCATCCTGGTGAACTCCAACCCGGCCACCATCATGACCGACCCGGCCATGGCCGACGCCACCTACATCGAGCCGATCAAGTGGCAATCGGTGGCCAAGATCATCGAAAAAGAGCGTCCTGACGCACTGTTGCCGACCATGGGTGGCCAGACTGCCCTGAACTGCGCCCTGGACCTCGAGCGCCACGGCGTGCTGGAGAAGTTCGGCGTGGAAATGATCGGCGCCAATGCCGACACCATCGACAAGGCCGAAGACCGTTCGCGCTTCGACAAGGCGATGAAGGCCATCGGCCTGGAGTGCCCGCGCTCCGGTATCGCTCACAGCATGGAAGAAGCCAACGCCGTTCTCGAGCGCCTGGGCTTCCCGTGCATCATCCGTCCGTCCTTCACCATGGGCGGCACCGGTGGCGGTATCGCCTACAACCGTGAAGAGTTCGAAGAAATCTGCGCCCGTGGCCTCGACCTGTCGCCGACCAAGGAGCTGCTGATCGACGAATCGCTGATCGGCTGGAAGGAATACGAGATGGAGGTGGTCCGCGACAAGAAGGACAACTGCATCATCGTCTGCTCCATCGAGAACTTCGACCCGATGGGCGTGCACACCGGTGACTCGATCACCGTTGCCCCCGCGCAAACGCTGACCGACAAGGAATACCAGATCATGCGCAACGCCTCGCTGGCGGTGCTGCGTGAAATCGGTGTCGAAACCGGTGGTTCCAACGTGCAGTTCGGTATCTGCCCGAACACCGGCCGGATGGTCGTGATCGAGATGAACCCGCGCGTGTCGCGCTCTTCGGCCCTGGCCTCCAAGGCTACCGGCTTCCCGATCGCCAAGATCGCCGCCAAGCTGGCCGTCGGCTACACCCTCGACGAGCTGCAGAACGACATCACCGGCGGTCGCACTCCGGCTTCGTTCGAACCGTCGATCGACTACGTCGTCACCAAGCTGCCGCGCTTCGCCTTCGAGAAATTCCCGAAAGCCGACGCCCGCCTGACTACCCAGATGAAATCTGTGGGTGAAGTCATGGCCATCGGCCGGACCTTCCAGGAGTCCCTGCAGAAAGCCTTGCGCGGCCTGGAAGTCGGCGCATGCGGTCTCGATCCGAAAGTCGACCTGACCAGCGCCGATGCCAGCAGCATCCTCAAGCGCGAGCTGACCGTACCGGGCGCCGAGCGTATCTGGTATGTCGCCGACGCCATGCGTTCGGGCATGACCATCGAAGAGATCTTCCAACTGACCGGCATCGACCTGTGGTTCCTGGTGCAGATGGAAGATCTGATCAAGGAAGAAGAGAAGGTCAAGACCCTCGCCCTGTCGGCCATCGACAAGGACTACATGCTGCGTCTGAAGCGCAAGGGCTTCTCGGACCAGCGTCTGGCCAAGCTTCTCGGCATCACCGACAAGAACCTGCGCCGTCACCGCCACAAGCTGGAAGTGTTCCCGGTGTACAAGCGCGTCGACACCTGCGCCGCCGAGTTCGCCACCGACACAGCCTACCTGTATTCGACCTATGAGGAAGAGTGCGAGGCCAACCCGTCGAACCGTGACAAGATCATGATCCTCGGTGGTGGCCCGAACCGTATCGGCCAAGGGATCGAGTTCGACTACTGCTGCGTACACGCTGCTCTGGCGCTGCGTGACGACGGTTACGAGACCATCATGGTCAACTGCAACCCGGAAACCGTCTCCACCGACTACGACACCTCCGACCGCCTGTACTTCGAGCCGCTGACCCTGGAAGACGTGCTGGAAGTCTGCCGCGTCGAGAAACCGAAAGGCGTGATCGTCCACTACGGCGGCCAGACCCCGCTGAAACTGGCCCGCGCCCTGGAAGAAGCCGGCGTACCGATCATCGGCACCAGCCCAGACGCGATCGACCGCGCCGAAGACCGTGAGCGCTTCCAGCAGATGGTTCAGCGCCTGAACCTGCGTCAGCCGCCGAACGCCACCGTGCGCAGCGAAGACGAAGCCATCCGCGCCGCTGGCGACATCGGTTACCCGCTGGTGGTGCGTCCGTCCTACGTTCTGGGCGGCCGCGCGATGGAGATCGTCTACGAGCTGGACGAGCTCAAGCGCTATCTGCGTGAAGCGGTCCAGGTGTCCAACGACAGCCCGGTGCTGCTCGACCACTTCCTCAACTGCGCCATCGAGATGGACGTGGATGCGGTCTGCGACGGCACCGACGTGGTCATCGGCGCAATCATGCAGCACATCGAACAGGCCGGTGTTCACTCCGGTGACTCGGCGTGCTCGCTGCCACCTTACTCGCTGAGCAAGGAAGTGCAGGACGAAGTCCGTGTACAGGTCAAGAAAATGGCCCTGGAGCTCGGCGTTGTCGGCCTGATGAACGTGCAGTTGGCCCTGCAGGGCGACAAGATCTACGTAATCGAGGTCAACCCGCGCGCCTCGCGTACCGTGCCGTTCGTCTCCAAGTGCATCGGCACCTCCCTGGCGATGATCGCGGCCCGTGTCATGGCCGGTAAAACCCTCAAGGAGCTGGGCTTCACCGAGGAAATCATCCCGAACTTCTACAGCGTCAAGGAAGCCGTCTTCCCGTTCGCCAAGTTCCCAGGGGTTGACCCGATCCTCGGCCCTGAGATGAAATCGACCGGTGAAGTCATGGGTGTCGGCGACAGCTTCGGTGAAGCCTTCGCCAAGGCCCAGATGGGTGCCAGCGAAGTGCTGCCGACCGGCGGTACCGCCTTCATCAGCGTGCGCGACGACGACAAGCCGCAAGTGGCTGGCGTTGCCCGCGACCTGATCGCCCTGGGCTTCGAAGTGGTCGCCACTGCCGGTACCGCCAAGGTCATCGAAGCGGCCGGCTTGAAAGTGCGCCGTGTGAACAAAGTGACCGAAGGTCGCCCGCACGTGGTCGACATGATCAAGAACGACGAAGTGTCGCTGATCATCAACACCACCGAAGGCCGCCAGTCGATCGCTGATTCGTACTCGATTCGTCGCAATGCGTTGCAGCACAAGATCTACTGCACCACTACCATTGCGGCCGGTGAAGCCATCTGCGAAGCGCTGAAATTCGGCCCTGAGAAGACCGTTCGTCGCTTGCAGGATCTGCATGCAGGACTCAAAGCATGAGCATTACCAAGTACCCGATGACCGTCCAGGGCGCTCGCGCCCTGGAGGACGAGCTGACCTTTCTGAGCAAGACCGAGCGCCCGCGCCTGAGCCAGGCCATTGGCGAAGCGCGTGAGCTGGGCGATCTCAAGGAAAACGCCGAGTACCATGCTGCCCGCGAGGAGCAGGGCATGGTCGAGGCGCGTATCCGCGACATCGAAGGCCGTCTGCAGAACTCGGTGGTGATCGACGTCACCACCATCGCCCATACCGGCAAGGTGATTTTCGGCACCACCGTGGTGCTGGCCAACACCGAAACCGATGATGAGGTGACCTATCAGATCGTCGGCGAGGATGAAGCCGACGTGAAACAGGGCAAGCTCTCCAACAGCGCCCCGATCGCACGTGCAATCATCGGCAAGGAAGAAGGTGATACCGTTGTCGTCAAGACGCCAAGCGGTACGGTCGAGTACGAGATTGTCGAAGTCAAGCACATCTGATCGGCGCCTGCGGGCGCCATCCCTCGAGGGCATCCTCTGGCAACTGGCCCAGGTTTTCTGGGTCGGGGGCTTGTGGGTGTTCCACGTGGGCTTGGTGCCGGCGCTAAAGGTCAGCGGGCTGGCGCCATTGCTGGTGCAGGACGTGGCCGGGCAGATCGACCGCTGGTTGATCGGTGTGGCCATGCTCGGGCTGTTGACCCAGCTGGCGGTGCTGGCGAGGGTGGATGGCCTGGCGGCCTGGTGGCGACAGTTCCGCGGCCAGATGCTGTTGCTCGGCTTTGGCGCCTGCGTGGGGTATTACACGCTGCGCTACGGTATTTCGGTCGGCGAGCGTTGGCAGATGTTCTGCTTCCTGGTGCTGGGCTTCTCCGGCATCGTGCTGGTGGCCCAACCGGTCCCGGTCAGGGCGCGCCAGGCGCGCCACTGAGCGGAGTCACCGTCACTTGTAGCGGTGGATGTTGGACAGCTGCTTGTTCGGCTGTGGGTTCTTGCGGTAGATCAGTGCCTTCTTGCCGATGGTCTGTACCAGCTCGGCACGGCCTGCCTTGCACAGTTCGGCAATGGCGGCGGCACGCTCTTCGCGGTCTTCCGAGCGAATCTCGACCTTGATCAGCTCGTGGTCGGCCAGTGCGCGCTCCAATTCGGCGATCACGCCTTCGTTCAAACCATTGCCAGCAACGATCAGGACCGGCTTCAGGTCATGACCAATGGACTTGTATTGCTTCTTCTGCTCGTTATTGAGCGGCATAATCTGACCCTTTCCGTCTGATTCTGTAAAATTGACCGGCATTTTACCCGAGGGCCACCGGCTCCGCCCAGTCAATCACGACGCATATCATCGAGGTGCCCCGTGGTACAACGTTCCAAAAGCAGCGCAAATTGGCTGCGAGAACATTTCAACGATCCTTTTGTGAAACAGGCACAGAAGGATGGCTACCGCTCGCGTGCGAGCTACAAACTGCTGGAGATTCAGGAGAAAGACCGCCTGATCCGTCCCGGCATGAGCGTAATCGACCTCGGTGCGGCCCCAGGCGGGTGGTCCCAGGTGACCAGTCGTCTGATTGGTGGGCAGGGTCGTCTGATCGCTTCCGATATCCTGGAAATGGACTCGATCGCTGATGTGACCTTCATTCAAGGGGACTTCACCCAGGATGAGGTGTTGCAACGCATTCTCGAAGCGGTCGGCGATTCGCACGTAGACCTTGTGATTTCCGACATGGCCCCCAATATGAGTGGTACGCCCGCGGTGGACATTCCGCGTGCCATGTTCCTCTGCGAGCTGGCCCTCGATCTGGCGACCCGCGTGCTCAAGCCCGGCGGCGACTTCCTGATCAAGATTTTCCAGGGCGAAGGCTTCGATGTGTACCTCAAGGACGTGCGTAGCAAGTTCGACAAGGTGCAGATGCGCAAGCCTTCGTCATCGCGGGATCGCTCTCGCGAGCAGTATCTGCTGGCCCGGGGATACAAGGGAGCATGAGGCGTGTAGCGGGGTGGCCGATAGTTATTTCCAATCGGCTACGCCGTCAGGATCGTCCGATCTTCGTGTAGTCTAGGTTTCACAAAGGGTTACAGACGGTGCCTGCGGATGCGTAGGTAATGTAGTAAGTTAGGGCGATGAATATCATGCGAGGAACGGCTGCGTCGTGCGCCGGCCTCAGAGGGTAGCGAATTGAACGACATGGCAAAGAATCTGATCCTGTGGTTGATCATCGCAGCTGTCCTGGTGACGGTGATGAACAACTTCTCCAGCCCTAACGAGCCGCAGACCCTCAACTACTCCGACTTCATCCAGCAGGTAAAAGACGGGAAAGTCGAGCGCGTGACCGTCGACGGCTACATCATTACCGGCAAGCGCACCGATGGCGACAACTTCAAGACCGTGCGTCCGGCCATCACCGACAATGGCCTGATCGGCGATCTGGTCGACAATCACGTCACCGTCGAGGGCAAGCAGCCTGAGCAGCAGAGCATCTGGACCCAGTTGCTGGTTGCCAGCTTCCCCATCCTGGTGATCATCGCCGTGTTCATGTTCTTCATGCGCCAGATGCAAGGCGGCGCAGGTGGCAAGGGCGGCCCCATGAGCTTCGGCAAGAGCAAGGCGCGCCTGCTGTCCGAGGATCAGGTCAAGACTACCCTGGCCGACGTCGCAGGCTGCGACGAAGCCAAGGAAGAAGTCGGCGAGCTGGTCGAGTTCCTCCGCGATCCGGGCAAGTTCCAACGCCTGGGCGGCCGTATCCCGCGTGGCGTGCTGATGGTCGGCCCACCAGGTACCGGTAAGACCCTGTTGGCCAAAGCCATCGCCGGCGAAGCCAAGGTGCCGTTCTTCACCATTTCCGGTTCGGACTTCGTCGAGATGTTCGTCGGCGTGGGTGCCAGCCGTGTCCGTGACATGTTCGAGCAGGCGAAGAAGCACGCGCCGTGCATCATCTTCATCGACGAGATCGACGCCGTTGGTCGCCACCGTGGCGCCGGCATGGGCGGCGGTCACGATGAGCGCGAGCAGACCCTCAACCAGTTGCTGGTCGAGATGGATGGCTTCGAGATGAACGACGGCATCATCGTCATCGCCGCCACCAACCGCCCTGACGTGCTCGACCCGGCGCTGCTGCGCCCCGGTCGCTTCGACCGCCAGGTGGTGGTAGGGCTGCCGGACATCCGTGGCCGTGAACAAATCCTCAAGGTCCACATGCGCAAGGTGCCGGTAGGCGACAACGTCAACGCCGCCGTGATTGCCCGTGGTACCCCAGGCTTCTCCGGTGCCGACCTGGCCAACCTGGTCAACGAGGCTTCGCTGTTCGCCGCTCGCTCCAACAAACGCCTGGTCGAGATGAAGGAATTCGAACTGGCCAAGGACAAGATCATGATGGGTGCCGAGCGCAAGACCATGGTCATGTCCGAGAAAGAGAAGCAGAACACTGCCTATCACGAGGCCGGTCACGCCATCGTCGGTCGCCTGGTGCCCGAGCACGATCCGGTCTACAAGGTGTCGATCATTCCCCGTGGCCGAGCCCTGGGCGTGACCATGTTCCTGCCTGAGGAAGACCGCTACAGCCTGTCCAAGCGCGCGTTGATCAGCCAGATCTGCTCGCTGTACGGCGGTCGTATCGCCGAAGAAATGACCCTGGGCTTCGATGGTGTGACCACCGGCGCCTCCAACGACATCATGCGTGCCAGCCAGATCGCCCGGAACATGGTCACCAAATGGGGCCTGTCCGAAAAGCTTGGCCCGTTGATGTATGCCGAGGAAGAAGGCGAGGTGTTCCTGGGGCGCAGTGCCGGCAGCCAGCACGCCAGCGTTTCCGGTGAAACCGCCAAGATGATCGACGTCGAAGTGCGCAGCATCATCGACCAGTGCTATGCCACGGCCAAGCAACTGCTCACCGACAACCGCGACAAGCTCGATGCCATGGCCGAAGCGCTGATGAAGTACGAAACCATCGACGCCGAGCAGATCGACGATATCATGGCCGGCCGTACCCCTCGCGAACCTCGCGACTGGGATGACGATTCCGCTTCGGGCACCTCGGCACCCCAGGGTGATCGCCCGGAATCGCCGATTGGCGGCCCAGCGGCTCAACACTAAGGGCATCTATGAGCTCTAAGCAGTACCCGACCCGGTTGCCTTGCGGCAACCGGGTTCTTGATCTTTCCCGAACCCATGTCATGGGTATCCTCAATGTCACCCCCGACTCCTTCTCCGACGGCGGGCGCTTCAATCGGCGCGACGAGGCCCTTCGCCATGCCGAGGCCATGGTTGCCGCAGGTGCCACGCTGATCGATATCGGCGGCGAGTCGACGCGCCCAGGTGCGCGCGCGGTCTCGGTCACCGAAGAGCTTGAGCGCGTGGCGCCCATGGTCGAGGCGATCAACGGTCGTCTGGACGTGGTCATCTCGGTCGACACCTCCACGCCCGCTGTGATCCGTGAGGCCGCCCGCCTGGGTGCCGGGCTGATCAACGACGT
The DNA here is from genome assembly GCF_025377065.1 of Pseudomonas sp. HD6422. Lineage (NCBI taxonomy): Bacteria > Pseudomonadati > Pseudomonadota > Gammaproteobacteria > Pseudomonadales > Pseudomonadaceae > Pseudomonas > Pseudomonas sp. HD6422. Next base: position 79,494 of record NZ_JAHWIW010000028.1, read on the forward strand.
GCGCGCCCTGGAGCGTGATGGCGCCCTGGATGCCGCCGCCGACACTGGCCTGCCGGTGTGCCTGATGCACATGCGTGGCGAGCCGGGCAACATGCAGGATTCTCCACACTATGACGATGTGACGGTCGACGTTACACGCTATCTTGAACAGCGCATGGCTGCCTGTGCCGCTGCAGGAATCGGTGCCGAGCGCATCGTTCTCGACCCGGGCTTTGGTTTTGCCAAGACCCTGGAGCACAACCTGAGCCTGTTCAAACACATGGAAGCGCTCTATCGCCTGGGCCGCCCGCTGCTGGTGGGCGTCTCACGCAAGAGCATGATCGGCCTCACCCTGGATCGCCCGGTGGCTGAGCGGCTGTATGGCAGCCTGGCCCTGGCCGCCCTGGCGATGACCAAGGGCGCGAGCATCCTGCGGGTCCACGACGTGGCCGAGACGGTCGACGTGGTGCGCATGATCGCCGCGGTCCAGAACGCCGAATAAGCACATTGGAGTCGTTATGAGCAGAAAATACTTTGGTACCGACGGCATCCGTGGCCGCGTCGGCGAATACCCGATCACCCCGGACTTCATGCTCAAGCTCGGCTGGGCAGCGGGCATGGCCTTCCGCAAGCAGGGCAAGTGCCAGGTGCTGGTCGGCAAGGACACGCGGATTTCCGGCTACATGTTCGAATCCGCGCTGGAGGCCGGGTTGTCCGCTGCAGGCGCCGACGTGCTCCTGCTCGGGCCGATGCCGACGCCGGCCATCGCCTACCTCACCCGTACCTTCCACGCCGAAGCCGGTATCGTCATCAGTGCCTCGCACAATCCGCACGATGACAATGGCATCAAGTTCTTCTCGGGGCAGGGCACCAAGCTGCCCGACGAGATCGAGTTGATGATCGAAGAGCTGCTCGACCAGCCGATGACCGTGGTCGAGTCGAGCAAGCTGGGCAAAGTTTCGCGTATCAACGATGCGGCCGGCCGCTACATCGAGTTCTGCAAGAGCAGCGTGCCCAGTAGCACCAGTTTCGAGGGGCTCAAGCTGGTGGTCGACTGTGCCCACGGCGCTACCTACAAGGTCGCGCCGAGCGTGTTCCGCGAATTGGGTGCCGAGGTGACCGTGCTGCACGCCCAGCCCGACGGTCTGAACATCAACGAAAGCTGCGGCTCGACCCATATCGAATCGCTCCAGGCCGCCGTGCTGGTGGGGCATGCCGACATGGGCATCGCCTTCGACGGCGACGGTGACCGGGTGCTGATGGTCGATCACACCGGCGCTATAGTCGACGGTGACGAGCTGCTGTACATCATCACCCGCGACCTGCACGAGCGTGGAAAGCTCGACGGCGGGGCGGTGGGTACCCTGATGAGCAACCTGGGGCTGGAGCTGGCCTTGAAGGAGCTGGATATCCCATTCGTGCGCGCCAAGGTCGGTGACCGGTACGTGATGGCCGAGTTGCTCGAGCGTGGCTGGCAGATCGGTGGTGAGAACTCCGGCCACATCGTCTGCTGCAATCACACCACGACGGGTGATGCGATTATCGCTGCACTGCAGGTGCTGATGGGCCTCAAGCGCCGCGGTGAGACCCTTGCCCAGGCGCGTCAGGCCGTGCGCAAGTGCCCGCAGGTGCTGATCAACGTGCGCTTCGGCGCGAGCACCGTCGACCCGCTCGAGCATCCGGCGGTCAAGGAAGCCAGTGCCAAGGCCACCGAGGACATGGCGGGCCGCGGCCGGGTGCTGCTGCGCAAGTCGGGCACCGAGCCGCTGGTGCGAGTCATGGTCGAAGGCGACGACGCAACCCAGGTACGTGGCCATGCTGAAGCCCTGGCCAAACTGGTTGCTGAAGTTTGTGTCTGAAAGGGCCTTGCCAGCGCAGATAGGGTTGGGTACTATCTGCGCCCACTTTGACCGACGAGGTAAAGCATGCGTCGCCCCATGGTAGCTGGTAACTGGAAGATGCACGGTACCCGCGCCAGCGTCGCTGAGCTGACCCGAGGCCTGAGCAATCTGGCCCTGCCGAGCGGAGTGGAAGTCGCGGTGTTCCCGCCTGCCTTGTTCATCAACGATGTCGTCGATGCCCTGGCTGGAACGGAAATTATCGTCGGCGCACAGAATTCTGCTGTACAGCCCGATCAGGGTGCGTTGACCGGGGAAGTTGCTCCGAGTCAATTGGCCGAAGCAGGGTGCAAGTTGGTGTTGATCGGTCACTCGGAACGTCGCCAGGTTATTGGTGAAACTAACGAAGTGCTCAATCGCAAGTTTGCAGCCGCTCAGGCAAGTGGTTTGAAGCCGGTGCTCTGTGTAGGGGAAACTCTCGAAGAGCGCGAGGCAGGCAAGACGCTGGAAGTTGTAGGGCGTCAACTAAGCAGTATCATCGACGCGTTCGGTGTTGCCGCTTTTGCCAATGCAGTTATTGCCTATGAGCCTGTTTGGGCCATTGGTACAGGTTTGACGGCCTCGCCTGAACAGGCGCAGGATGTGCATGCAGCCATCCGTGCCCAGTTGGCGGCGCAGGACGCCGAAGTTGCCGAGTGCGTGCAGCTTCTCTACGGCGGCAGCGTGAAGGCGGCCAATGCGGCCGAACTGTTCGGCATGCCGGATATCGATGGGGGGCTCATTGGTGGAGCGTCCCTGAACGCAGACGAATTCGGTGCAATTTGTCGCGCCGCAGGAAACTGAACAAATGCTGGAAACAGTTATCGTTATTTTTCATCTGTTGGCAGCGCTCTCGCTGGTAGTGCTGGTGTTGCTGCAACAGGGTAAAGGTGCGGAAGCAGGTGCATCTTTCGGCGCAGGTGCTTCAAATACTGTGTTCGGAAGCCAGGGCTCTGCTACCTTCCTAAGTAAGTTTACTGCTATACTCGCTGCCACTTTCTTTTTGACAGCACTTGGGTTAGGATACTTCGCAAAGGAGAAAGCTCACGAGCTGACTCAAGCAGGTCTGCCAGATCCAGCAGTGTTGGAAGTGAAAGAGCAGAAGCCGGCAGTAAATGATGATGTACCGGTGCTCCAGCAACAGAAGAGTGAAACCACCCCTCAAGGTGATGTACCTCCTCCGGTTGAAGAGCAGAAGTAACGGGTTTCAAGTAGTAGTATTGCCGAGGTGGTGGAATTGGTAGACACGCAACCTTGAGGTGGTTGTGCCCATAGGGTGTAGGGGTTCGAGTCCCCTTCTCGGTACCAATTAAAGCTTGAGAGCCCGCTTTAGCGGGCTTTCTTGCAGGTGGAGGTCTCGGATTGACCCTGCAGAGGGTTCGGTCTTATACTTTCGCCCCAGCTTTGTCGCGGGGTGGAGCAGCTTGGTAGCTCGTCGGGCTCATAACCCGAAGGTCGTTGGTTCAAATCCAGCCCCCGCAACCAGCTTCAGCGGAGCCCCTTTTCAGGGGCTTTTTGCTAGCCGAACAGTTATCGGCGTCGTTGTCCAACGGCGCTTTCAGGGATGGGCGCTTCGCCCATTTTTTATTTGCACAGCATGCACGAGGGGGTTCAGGTGTCGAGCAAGCTAGAACAGTTGCAGGCCTTGTTGGCCCCGGTTGTCGAGGGTCTGGGCTACGAATGCTGGGGGGTCGAATTCATCTCCCAAGGTAAGCATTCGGTACTGCGTATCTACATCGACAAGGAAGGCGGGATCCTGGTGGACGACTGCGAAGCGGTCAGCCGTCAGGCCAGTGCCATCCTCGATGTGGAAGATCCGATCAGCTCCGAATATACCCTTGAGGTGTCCTCTCCTGGCATGGATCGCCCACTGTTCACGCTTGAACAGTTTGCCTCGCATGCCGGCGAGCAGGTGAAGATCAAGCTGCGTACGCCCTTCGAAGGTCGTCGTAACTTCCAGGGCCTTCTCCGCGGTGTGGAGGAGCAGGACGTGGTGGTCCAGGTGGACAATCACGAATTCTTGTTGCCGATCGACTCGATCGACAAGGCCAATATTATTCCCAGTTTTGACTGAGACGTGCCGGGCCCGGCGGACTATCCGGGCCCAATGGCTTGCGCAAGGCGAGGCGTACGATGAGCAAAGAAGTACTGCTGGTTGTTGAATCGGTATCCAACGAAAAAGGTGTACCGCCCGGCGTCATTTTCGAGGCGCTGGAAGTGGCCCTGGCCACTGCGACCAAGAAACGTTTTGAGGACGAAGTCGACCTGCGTGTGGAAATCAACCGCCACACCGGTAGCTACGAGACCTTCCGTCGTTGGACCGTGGTCGAAGAAGACGACCTCGACGACCCGGCGATCGAAGTCTGGCCGAGCAAGGTCCGCGAGACGCACCCGGAAGCCAAGGTCGGTGACGTGATCGAAGAGAAGATCGAATCGATCGAATTCGGCCGCATCGCCGCCCAGACTGCCAAGCAGGTCATCGTGCAGAAGGTTCGCGAGGCCGAGCGTGCCCAAGTGGTCGACGCCTACCGCGAACGCGTGGGTGAGATCATCTCCGGCACCGTCAAGAAGGTCACCCGCGACAACGTTATCGTCGACCTGGGCAACAACGCTGAAGCGCTGCTGGCCCGCGAAGACATCATTCCACGTGAGACCTTCCGTGTCGGTGTACGCTTGCGTGCACTGCTCAAGGAAATCCGCACCGAGAACCGCGGTCCTCAGCTGATCCTGTCGCGCACCGCGCCGCAGATGCTGATCGAACTGTTCCGCATCGAAGTGCCGGAAATCGCTGAAGGCCTCATCGAGGTCATGGCCGCATCCCGTGATCCGGGTTCGCGCGCCAAGATCGGCGTCCGCTCCAAGGACAAGCGCATCGATCCGCAAGGTGCCTGTATCGGCATGCGTGGGTCGCGCGTCCAAGCCGTATCCGGCGAGCTGGGCGGCGAGCGTGTGGATATCGTCCTGTGGGACGAGAACCCGGCGCAGTTCGTCATCAACGCCATGTCGCCGGCTGAAGTCGCGGCGATCATCGTTGATGAAGATGCCCATGCCATGGACATCGCCGTCGCCGAGGACAACCTGGCCCAGGCCATTGGCCGTGGTGGTCAGAACGTTCGCCTGGCCAGCCAGCTCACCGGCTGGACCCTGAACGTGATGACCGAGAAGGATATCCAAGCCAAGCAACAGGCTGAAACCGGCGACATCCTGCGCAACTTCATCGAGGAACTGGAAGTCGACGAGGAGCTGGCCCAAGTGCTGGTCGACGAAGGCTTTACCAGCCTCGAAGAGATTGCCTACGTACCGTTGGAAGAAATGCTCAACATCGACGGCTTTGACGAGGAAATCGTCGACGAGCTCCGCGCTCGTGCCAAGGATCGTTTGTTGACCAAGGCCATCGCTACCGAAGAAAAACTGGCAGACGCCCACCCGGCCGAAGACCTGCTCTCCCTGGAGGGTATGGACAAGGACCTGGCGGCTGAACTGGCGGTGCGCGGCGTGGTTAACCGCGAAGACCTGGCCGAGCAGTCGATTGACGACCTGCTCGACATCGACGGCATCGACGAAGAGCGTGCCGGCAAGTTGATCATGGCCGCCCGAGCCCATTGGTTCGAGTAATTAGGCGCGGCCTGAGGAGAGAAGTGCATGACGCAAGTCACGGTGAAAGAACTGGCCCAAGAGGTCGAGGCACCGGTAGAGCGCCTGCTGCAGCAGATGCGTGAGGCAGGTCTGCCGCACACCGACGCCGGTCAGGTAGTGACCGACAATGAAAAGCAGACGCTGCTGACCCATTTGAAGAGCAGCCACAAGAGCAAGGCGGAAGAGCCGCGCAAGATTACCTTGCAGCGCAAGACCACCAGCACGCTGCGTGTCGCCGGTAGCAAAAGCATCAGCGTAGAAGTACGCAAGAAGAAAGTATTCGTTCAGCGCAGCCCGGAAGAAATCCAGGCTGAGCAGAAGCGTGAGCTGGAAGAGCGCCGCGCGGCCGAAAACGCCGCTCGCGAAAAGGTCGAGGCCGAAGTGCGCCAGCGCAACGAGGAACAGGCTCGTCGTCAGGCTGCCGAAGCGGCTGCCAGCGCGCCTGCCGCTGCGCCTGCGCCGACCGAAGCCGCGCCTGCCCAGGCCGCCGCTCCAGTCGTCGCCGAGGCTCCGGCATCGGAAGATGCCGCTGCCCGTGCCGCCGAGCGCAAGAAGGACGAGACCCGTCGCAACGAAAGCCGTGCCCGCGACGAAGACCGTCGTGGCGGTCGTGGCGAGGCGCCGCGCGTGTCGATCAAGGTCAAGGTCAAGGAGAAGGAAAAGGCTCCGACTCCTCGCGCCGCACCGCGCACCACCGATGAAGAGAGCGATGGCGTACGCCGTGGCCGCGGTGGCAAGAGCAAGCTGAAGAAACGCAATCAGCACGGCTTCCAGAACCCGACCGGTCCTGTCATCCGTGACGTGACCATCGGCGAGACCATCACCGTTTCGGAATTGGCCCAGCAGATGTCGGTCAAGGCCGCTGAGGTGGTCAAGTTCATGTTCAAGCTGGGTACCCCGGTCACCATCAACCAGGTGCTCGACCAGGAAACCGCTCAGCTGGTCGCCGAAGAACTGGGCCACAAAGTGACCCTGGTCAGCGATACCGCCCTGGAAGATTCCCTGGCCGAATCGCTGAAGTTCGAAGGTGAAGTCGAATCGCGCGCTCCGGTCGTGACCGTCATGGGTCACGTCGACCATGGTAAGACCTCGCTGCTCGACTACATCCGTCGTGCCAAGGTTGCCGCTGGCGAAGCCGGTGGTATTACCCAGCACATCGGTGCCTACCACGTGGAAACCGACCGCGGCATGGTCACCTTCCTCGATACCCCGGGCCACGCCGCGTTCACCGCGATGCGTGCTCGTGGTGCCAAGGCCACCGACATCGTCATCCTCGTGGTGGCAGCGGACGACGGCGTGATGCCGCAGACCCGTGAGGCCGTTCAGCATGCCAAGGCAGCTGGCGTTCCACTGGTGGTCGCGGTCAACAAGATCGACAAGCCGGGTGCCGACCTCGATCGCATCCGCAACGAACTCGCCGTCGAAGGCGTGACCTCCGAGGACTGGGGTGGTGACACGCCGTTCGTCAAGGTTTCCGCGAAGATGGGTACCGGTGTCGACGAACTGCTCGAAGCTGTCCTGCTGCAGGCCGAGATCCTCGAGCTGACCGCAACGCCGACCGCTCCTGGTCGTGGTGTGGTCGTCGAATCGCGCCTGGACAAGGGCCGCGGTCCAGTGGCGACCATCCTGGTTCAGGACGGTACTCTGCGTCAGGGCGACATGGTCCTGTGCGGCTCGAACTATGGTCGCGTGCGCGCCATGCTCGACGAGAACGGCAAGCCTGTGAAGGAAGCCGGCCCGTCGATCCCGGTCGAGATCCTCGGCCTGGACGGTACTCCGGAAGCCGGTGACGAGCTGTCCGTGGTTGCCGACGAGAAGAAGGCCCGCGAAGTGGCTCTGTTCCGTCAGGGCAAGTACCGCGAGGTCAAGCTGGCCCGTGCTCATGCCGGCAAGCTGGAAAACATCTTCGAGACCATGGGTCAGGAAGAGAAGAAGACCCTCAACATCGTCCTCAAGACCGACGTGCGCGGTTCCCTGGAAGCACTGCAGGGTTCGCTGTCGGGCCTGGGCAACGACGAAGTTCAGGTTCGCGTGATCGGTGGCGGCGTCGGTGGTATCACCGAAAGCGACGCCAACCTGGCGCTGGCGTCCAACGCGGTGCTGTTCGGCTTCAACGTGCGTGCCGATGCCGGTGCGCGCAAGATCGTCGAGCAGGAAGGTCTGGATATGCGTTACTACAACGTGATCTACGACATCATCGAAGACGTCAAGAAGGCCCTGACCGGCATGCTCGGCAGCGATGTTCGCGAGAACATCCTGGGTGTCGCCGAAGTACGTGACGTGTTCCGTTCGCCGAAGTTCGGCGCCATCGCTGGCTGTATGGTCATCGAGGGTACCGTGTACCGCAACCGTCCGATCCGCGTACTGCGCGAGGACGTGGTCATCTTCGAAGGCGAGCTGGAGTCGCTGCGTCGCTTCAAGGACGACGCTGCCGAAGTGCGTTCGGGCATGGAGTGCGGTATTGGCGTCAAGAGCTACAACGACGTCAAGGTCGGCGACAAGATCGAAGTCTTCGAGAAAGTCCAGGTGGCTCGTACCCTGTAAGGGGCCCGAGTCGTGGTGCAGGCCCCGCCGCAAGGCAGTTGGCTGCGCCTCTGAAGGTAGCGCCCGGTCAGGCTTCAGCTTGACCGGGCGTTTGCCGCTTTACGTTACAGGTAGCAAGAATGGCAAAAGAATACAGCCGTACCCAACGCATCGGCGATCAGATGCAACGTGAGCTTTCCGAGCTGATCCGCCGTGAAGTCAAAGACCCACGCGTCGGCCTGGTGACCATCACCGCCGTCGACGTCAGCCGCGACCTGGGCCATGCCAAGGTGTTCATCACCGTCATGGGCCAGGACGACGCAGATGCCGTGCCGCAGACCCTCAAGGCCCTCAACAGCGCCGCGAGCTTCCTGCGCCTGCACCTGGGCCGCGCCATGCAGTTGCGTAGCGTGCCGCAGTTGCACTTCCATTTCGATGAAAGCGTCAGCCGCGGTGCCCACCTGTCGGCGCTGATCGAGCGTGCGGTGGCCGAAGACCGCCTGCACAAGGATGCCGACGAGCCGGACACCAAGGAGTAAGCGGTGGCCCAGGTCAAACGTATCCGCCGCAATGTCAGCGGCATCATCCTGCTCGACAAGCCCCTGGGGTTCACCTCCAACGCAGCGCTGCAGAAAGTCCGCTGGTTGCTCAACGCCGAGAAGGCCGGTCATACCGGCAGCCTCGACCCGCTGGCTTCCGGCGTCCTGCCGCTGTGCTTCGGCGAGGCGACCAAGTTTTCGCAGTACCTGCTCGATTCCGACAAGGGCTACGAGACGGTCATGCAACTGGGGCAGACTACGACCACCGCGGACGCCGAAGGCGAAGTGCTGCAGACCCGCGAGGTGACCGTTGGTCGCGCCGATATCGAAGCTGTGCTGCCGCGTTTTCGCGGTCCGATCAGCCAGGTACCGCCTATGTACTCGGCGCTCAAGCGTGATGGCCAACCGCTGTACAAGCTGGCACGTGCAGGAGAGGTAGTGGAGCGCGAGGCGCGTTCTGTTACTATTGGCCGCTTGGAGTTGCTCGAGTGCGAAGGCACCCGTGCGCGGTTGTCGGTCGGTTGCAGCAAAGGCACCTATATCCGCACCCTGGTGGAGGATATCGGCGAGGCTCTGGGCTGCGGCGCATACGTCGCCGAGCTGCGTAGAACCCAAGCTGGGCCGTTCGAACTGGCCCAGACGGTCACCCTCGAGGAACTCGAGCAGGCCCACGCCGAAGGCGGCAACGAAGCGCTCGATCGCTTCCTGATGCCAGCAGACAGCGGCCTGCAAGACTGGCCCCTGGTGTGCCTGTCGGAACACAGTGCCTTTTACTGGCTGCATGGGCAGGCAGTACGGGCGCCGGACGCGCCGCAATTCGGCATGGTCCGGGTACAGGATCACAATGGTCGCTTCATCGGTATCGGTGAAGTGAGCGAAGACGGGCGTATTGCGCCACGTCGACTGATTCGATCGGAATGATCGAAACCTCAGGCCGAGGCTAACCCCAAGGCCTGCGGAACCAAGGGTGGCTGTTAGTAGGCACGGTCACGCCTTTTTTATTAATACAGGGATTTGTCCCTGGCCTATTGGACCCGCTTGCGGGATCCGTTTATCAGGAGAAGCCAAATGGCCCTCAGCGTTGAAGAAAAAGCTCAGATCGTTGCCGAATACCAGCAAGCCGCCGGCGATACCGGTAGCCCGGAAGTGCAGGTTGCTCTGCTGACCGCCAACATCAACAAGCTGCAAGGCCACTTCAAGGCCAACGACAAAGACCACCACTCCCGTCGTGGTCTGATTCGCATGGTCAACCAGCGTCGTAAGCTGCTGGATTACCTGAAGGGCAAAGACACCACTCGTTACAGCGCCCTGATCGGTCGCCTGGGTCTGCGTCGCTAATAGCGGCCTGGCCAGTGGTGTGCATGGCGTGTCGCAGGCTTCGCAAGCGCGGTTTCGCAGCGCTTGGGTTGGACACGCCACGCGTATCTCCGAGGTTGGCAGCCTGGCAGTGCTGAGCGGTTTTTCCGCTTGGCGCCAGGCTCCCAGCCTCGTGTTGTATCTGGACGGTCAACGGGGCCGATTCCCCGTTCTGCCCAAGAATTCGCAAGAAACCAGTTCCCCCAAGAGCCACTGAAAAGGTAGGAAACCGTGAACCCGGTAATCAAGAAATTCCAGTTCGGTCAGTCGACCGTAACGCTCGAAACCGGCCGAATCGCCCGTCAGGCGACCGGCGCCGTACTGGTCACCGTCGATAACGACGTCACCGTGCTGGTGACCGTGGTCGGCGCCAAGCAGGCCGATCCAGGCAAGGGCTTCTTCCCGCTGTCGGTCCACTACCAGGAAAAAACCTACGCTGCCGGCAAGATCCCTGGTGGCTTCTTCAAGCGTGAAGGCCGTCCTTCCGAGAAAGAGACGCTGACCTCGCGCCTGATCGACCGTCCGATCCGCCCGCTGTTCCCAGAAGGTTTCATGAACGAAGTGCAGGTCGTCTGCACCGTCGTCTCTACCAGCAAGAAGACCGATCCGGACATCGCCGCGATGATCGGTACCTCGGCGGCCCTCGCCATTTCCGGCATTCCGTTCGAAGGCCCGATCGGCGCAGCCCGCGTTGCCTTCCACGAGAGCACCGGCTACCTGCTGAACCCGACCTACGAACAGCTGCAGGCTTCGAGCCTGGACATGGTCGTCGCTGGTACCGAGTCGGCCGTATTGATGGTTGAATCGGAAGCCCAGGAGCTGACCGAAGACCAGATGCTGGGCGCTGTACTGTTCGCCCACGACGAGTTCCAGGCCGTTATCCAGGCCGTCAAGGAACTGGCTGCCGAAGCTGGCAAGCCGACTTGGGACTGGCAGCCGGTTGCTGCCAACACCGAACTGCTGAATCTGGTACGTGCCGAGTTCGGCGAGGCCATTTCGCAGGCCTACACCATCACCCAGAAGGCCGACCGCTACAACCGTCTGGGCCAGCTGCGTGACGAAGCCATCGCCCGTCTGGCCAACGAAGAGACCGGTCCATCGGCCGGCGCCATCAAGGAAATCTTCGGCGAGCTGGAATACCGCACCGTCCGCGAGAACATCGTCAACGGCAAGCCGCGTATCGACGGCCGTGACACCCGCACCGTGCGCCCGCTGAACATCGAAGTCGGTGTACTGCCCAAGACCCACGGTTCGGCCCTGTTCACCCGTGGCGAAACCCAGGCCCTGGTCGTCGCGACCCTGGGTACCGCGCGTGACGCCCAGTTGCTGGACACCCTCGAAGGCGAGAAAAAAGATCCGTTCATGCTGCACTACAACTTCCCGCCGTTCTCGGTCGGTGAGTGTGGTCGCATGGGTGGCGCCGGTCGCCGTGAAATCGGCCACGGCCGTCTGGCCCGTCGTGGCGTGCAAGCCATGCTGCCGAGCGACAGCGAGTTCCCCTACACCATCCGTGTGGTGTCGGAGATCACCGAATCCAACGGCTCCAGCTCCATGGCTTCGGTCTGCGGTGCTTCTCTGGCCCTGATGGACGCCGGTGTACCGATGAAAGCGCCGGTTGCCGGTATTGCCATGGGTCTGGTCAAGGAGGGCGACAAGTTCGCGGTCCTGACCGACATCCTCGGTGACGAAGACCACCTGGGCGACATGGACTTCAAGGTCGCCGGTACCGCCAAAGGCGTTACCGCGCTGCAAATGGACATCAAGATCAACGGCATCACCGAAGAGATCATGGAAATCGCACTGGGCCAGGCCCTGGAAGCGCGCCTGAACATCCTCGGCCAGATGAACCAGATCATCGCTCAATCGCGCAGCGAGCTGTCGGCCAACGCACCGACCATGATCGCGATGAAGATCGACACCGACAAGATCCGTGACGTCATTGGTAAAGGTGGTGCCACCATCCGCGCGATCTGTGAAGAGACCAAGGCTTCGATCGATATCGAAGACGACGGCTCGATCAAGATCTTCGGCGAAACCAAGGAAGCGGCGGAAGCTGCCAAGCAGCGCATCCTGGGCATCACCGCCGAGGCGGAGATCGGCAAGATCTACGTGGGCAAGGTCGAGCGCATCGTCGACTTCGGTGCCTTCGTCAACATCCTGCCTGGCAAAGACGGCCTGGTGCACATCTCGATGCTGAGCGATGCTCGCGTAGAGAAAGTGACCGATGTGCTGAAAGAAGGTCAGGAAGTCGAAGTGCTGGTACTGGACGTGGACAACCGCGGCCGTATCAAGCTGTCGATCAAAGACGTAGCTGCGGCCAAGGCCTCCGGCGTCTAAGCGACTGCAGTAGTGAAAAGGGCCCTTCGGGGCCCTTTTTCAATGCCGTAAGGTATTTGGCGCCTGTGAGATCGAGCGCCGCCTCCACCCCCAAGCCAAGCACTTGGTGGCTCCCACCAGTCTGCCGCTAGACCCATCACAGCCAGTCTTACCCAAAATTCCGTGAAGAACCTTTTTTGTGCCTGGTGAATGGCGCAATGGTTGCTCCTGCAATGAATTGCGACGTTGCGAACATGCATCTTGCATAGGGTTTTTCCGCCGCCATTGCAGATTGCACGATGGAGTCTTCCTCGGTAATGGCCTAACCCATTGATTTATAAGGCTTCAGGCGAAACGGAAAAGCTGGCACAGGGCGTGCAATTACTCTTGTACCTGACGCCAGGAACCACGGCGCAGACCTTTCGAAAAACAGGAGTGACCCACATGAAGAAGTTTGCCATTGCTGCCGCTACTGCTACCGCCCTGACCCTGACTCTGGCCAACGGCGCCTTCGCCGCGCAACAGCCAACCCAAGCTCCGGTCATGCTGGCTGCTAACGATACAGTGGACCAAGTTCAGCAAGAAGGCTCCGACACCTGGATCACCACCAAGGTCAAGGCAGACCTGCTGACCGAGAAAGGTATTCCAGGCAGCGACATCAAAGTTGAAACCAGCCAGGGCGTCGTCTCGCTGTCCTCGGACGTCAAGGTCACCGCTTCGCAGAAAGAAGAAGCCGTACGCATCACCAAGAACATCAAGGGCGTCAAGAGCGTCATGTCTGACGGCCTGAAAGCCGAATAAGGAACGTCCAGCCGGCCAGATGGATTTGGCCACCGATGTAAAAGAAGCCCCGGCATATTTGCCGGGGCTTTTTCGTGGCTTACGGATTAGTGGGGCTGGGCTTTGGGGCTTGGGGCTTGGGGCTTGGGGCTGGGTGGCTGATCCGAGGGGTGTAGCGGCGCTACTGGCCCCTTCCGCCTTTACGGCGGGCAACTTTTTTCTTGGAAAAAGTTGCACAAAACCGCTT
>NZ_JAHWIW010000029.1:0-92543 GCF_025377065.1 Pseudomonas sp. HD6422
GCGAGGAACATTCTCGCGGTCGGGCATGGCCGTCTACCTGTAGGAATCCCCGTCCTTTAGGGTGGGGAGGATGTCAATAGCTTAGACGAGCCGCGCAGGGTGCAATTTCGGCCCCGCTCCGCTAGCATTAGCGATCTTCCGCTCGATCAGGCTACGATGGTTTTTCGATGAGTTATCAGGTTCTTGCACGTAAATGGCGCCCGCGCTCGTTCCGCGAAATGGTCGGCCAGACCCATGTGCTCAAGGCCTTGATCAATGCCTTGGACAACCAGCGGCTGCACCACGCCTATCTGTTCACCGGTACCCGGGGCGTCGGCAAGACTACCATCGCCCGCATCATTGCCAAGTGCCTGAACTGCGAAACCGGTATCACCTCCACGCCGTGCGGCACCTGTTCGGTCTGTCGCGAGATCGATGAAGGGCGCTTCGTCGACCTGATCGAGATCGACGCCGCCAGCCGCACCAAGGTCGAAGACACCCGCGAACTGCTCGACAACGTGCAGTACGCGCCGAGCCGTGGCCGGTTCAAGGTCTACCTGATCGACGAAGTGCACATGCTTTCCACGCACTCGTTCAACGCCTTGCTCAAGACGCTGGAAGAGCCGCCGCCCTACGTCAAGTTCATCCTCGCCACCACCGATCCGCAGAAGCTGCCGGCCACCATCCTGTCGCGCTGCCTGCAGTTCTCGCTGAAGAACATGAGCCCGGAGCGCGTGGTCGAACACCTCAGCCACGTACTGGCGGCCGAGAACGTGCCGTTCGAGGCCGATGCGCTGTGGTTGCTCGGGCGTGCCGCCGATGGTTCGATGCGCGATGCCATGAGCCTGACCGACCAGGCCATCGCTTTCGGTGAGGGCAAGGTGCTGGCCGCCGATGTGCGCGCCATGCTCGGCAGCCTCGACCATGGTCAGGTCTACGGTGTGTTGCAGGCGTTGCTCGAAGGTGATGCGCGGGCGCTGCTGGAGGCCGTGCGGAACCTGGCCGAGCAGGGGCCGGACTGGAGCGGCGTACTCGCCGAGATGCTCAATGTGCTGCACCGCGTGGCTATCGCTCAGGCGCTGCCCGAGGCCGTGGACAACGGCCAGGGCGATCGTGAGCGCGTGCTGGCCCTGGCGGCGGCGCTGCCGGCCGAAGACGTACAGTTTTATTACCAGATGGGCCTGATCGGCCGTCGCGACCTGCCCCTGGCACCGGATCCGCGCGGTGGCTTCGAAATGGTCCTGCTGCGCATGCTGGCGTTCCGCCCTGCGGATGCCGAGAATGCGCCGACACCGGTGCTAAAGCCGGTGGGGATCAGCCAGGCCACAGCTGATCCTGCGAAACCGGTGGCAGCGATAGCGCCGGTGGCCGAGGTGCCAGCCGTTGTTGCGTCCGAGCCTGTGATTGAAAGCATTCAGGCGGTAGTGCCCGAGCCCGAGCCCGTCGCAGAACCAGAGCCGGAACCAGAGCCGGCGCCCGAACCGGTGGGTGCACCGCCAGCGGTTGCGTCGGTGCAGGAGGTTGTCGATCTGCCCTGGGAAGAGCCTGCTGTGGCGCCCGTGGCAACTCGTCCGACGCCAGCGCCCGCCGAGATCCCGGCGCCTGTCGCCAGCCAGCCGGACCACGACGAGCCGCCGTTCGATCCGTCCGCCTATTCCCCGGCCGGCATGGAGCGCGATGACGAGCCGCCTATGGACGAGGATTACTACGTCGGCGAGAGCGACCCGGTCGGCTTCAGCTACCTGGACGAGTTGGCCGAGCATGTCCAGGAAGAAACGCCCGCCGCCGCGCCCGAGCCGCTGCCGGCAGCGGCCCCGGCGACCGGTCTGGCCCTGCAATGGCTGGAATTATTCCCACAGTTGCCAGTGACTGGCATGACAGGCAACATCGCGGCTAACTGTACGTTGATAGCGGCCGACGGTGACGACTGGTTGCTGCATCTGGACCCGGGCCAGGGCGCGCTGTTCAATGCTACCCAGCAGCGCCGTCTGAACGAGGCCCTCAACCAGCACCTGGGGCGCACCTTGAACCTGCGTATCGAGCTGATCCGCCCGGAGCAGGAGACACCAGCCCAGGCCGCCTCGCGCAAGCGCGCCGAACGCCAGCAGGATGCCGTGGCCTCGATCGAGCAGGATCCGTTGATCCAGCAGATGATCAAGCAGTTCGGTGCCAAGGTGCGGCAGGATACTATTGAGCCTGTAGAGGCCCTGGTCAGCCAGGGTCAGTAACGGATAACCATGTGCCCAGCCCCTTGTCGGGCTGCACCCAATGACCCAATCGAGGTATACCCCATGATGAAAGGTGGCATGGCCGGCCTGATGAAGCAGGCCCAGCAGATGCAGGAAAAAATGGCCAAGATGCAAGAAGAGCTGGCCAATGCCGAGGTGACGGGCCAGGCCGGTGGTGGCTTGGTCAGCGTGGTGATGACCGGTCGTCACGACGTCAAGCGCGTCAGCATCGATCAGAGCCTGATGTCGACCGACGAAGACGACAAGGAAGTGCTGGAAGACCTGATCGCCGCGGCTTTGAACGATGCAGTGCGCAAGGTTGAGCAAAACAGCCAGGACAAGATGGGCAGCATGACCGCCGGTATGCAATTGCCGCCAGGCTTCAAGATGCCGTTCTAAGGCATTTTGCTTTGTGAAAGCCGCCGCTGGGGTTCAGGGGCGGCTTTTTTGATGCCTGTAGTAAGGAATTTGGCGCCTGTGAGATCGAGCGCCACCTCAACCCCCAAGACAAGCACCTAGTGGCTCGCACGCTCCAGGGCATGGTCGAATTTCCGGCAGGTTTGCTTGCCGAAAAGTGTCAACCTTGTCCCCGCACACCTGTCCACCCTGTGTCCGGTCCAGACACTTAAGGAAAGTGGCGCAAAACTGCTTGCTCCCACTTAAAGCCCCTACGCTGCGCTCTCGCTTTCACTAGTATCAGCTTTCGTTCGACAACTCGACCGAGCGTCGATGGGCCGCGCCAGTTGCAGCTTCAACCAAGGCGCGAAGCTGGCCCTGGGTTTCGAAGACATCGATTGCCGCTGCTGTCGTGCCGTTCGGCGAAGTGACTGCCACGCGAAGGTCGGTGAAATTGGCATGGGGTTGATGTTGCAGCGTTGCCGCGCCAAACGCGGTTTGTGCGGCCAGGCTGCGAGCCAGTTCCGGGTCGAGGCCCAGCTTGATGCCGGCCTCTGCCAATGCTTCGCTGAACAGGTGGTAGTAAGCCGGTCCACTGCCGCTGATGGCGGTAACGGCATCGAGCTGCTGCTCTTCGCTCACCCAATAGGCTGCGCCCACGGCCTCGAACAGGCGACTGATGACGGCTTGGCGTGAGGCATCGAAATGCTCGGTGGCGTACAGCCCGGTGCAGCCGGCACCGACCAGCACCGGAGTATTGGGCATGGCGCGTACCACCGGGCAACGCTGGCCAACGGCATTGCTCAGGGTGCGTTCGGTCACGCCCGCTGCGACGGAAACCACGGTAGCCTGCTGGCATTGATGATCAGTCAGTCCGGCCAGGGCTGCGGTGGCGTAGGCGGGCTTGACAGCGAGCACGATCAAGTCGAAAGCGCGGTGCTGCGGGACGTCTTCAAGACGGATGTAGCGACCTTGCTCGGCGTCTGCGGTGAGTCCTGGGTCGACGATGCTCAAATGATTGACCAATCCCGCTTGCAGCCAAGCATTACCCAGTGCGCCGCCCATCCGCCCATAACCAATAAAAAGCACGTTCATTGCTGCCTCGGTGTGTTTGTTGTTTTATCGGCGAATAGATTACGGTTTTTTTCAGACAAGGTGCAACCAGGTGCAACTTACACTTTGTCGCGCTTGATTGTTAATCAAGAGATGCACTGGTGACCGTGCAGTCACTGCGCACCAATTTGGTGAGTTCGGGTTTTTCTAGCTTTTTTGTGAATCAAAACAGCGCATTTTTTGGTCCATTACAAAATATTTGGAGATTAATCGTTTAATCAGGGTTGCACTTTTTTTTGCGCTTTGAATAAGATCCGCTCCGACACGGTGCAACCCGGTTGCTCTTCGCGCCAATTCACCTTGTGCTCGCCGACATAAAATCAAGAAACGTAGACTCGAATGACGCCTTCCAGCGCAACCCCCCCCTGCAATCCAGGGGCGTGGCCGAGCCTTGGTCGCCAGCCTTACTGGCAGTTCGATCGAATGGTTCGACTACTTCCTCTACGGGACCGCCGCCGCCCTGGTTTTCAACAAACTGTTCTTCCCTACTTCGATCCGGTGGTTGGCCTGTTGCTGGCTTACCTGTCGTTTTCCCTGACATTCTTTGTCCGACCCATCGGTGGCATCCTGTCCATCGCCGCGTTCATCGTGCCTTACTTCAAGTTGCTCGATACTCACACCGCTTGGGGGCTGCAAGTAGCCACGGTGATCGCCTTCGGTGTGCTCTGGGCGCCGGTGACCGCCGTGCTGGGTACCATGAGCTCGGAAATCTTTTCGACCCGTGTGCGTTATACCGGCATCACCCTGGGCTACCAGTTGGGCGCAGCCCTGGCCGGCGGTACCGCTCCGTTGATCGCTACCTATCTGCTCAGCCGCTACGACGGCAGCTGGCAGCCGGTCGCCCTGTACCTGCTCGGCACCGTGGTGATCTCGCTGATCGCCGTGCTGTCGGTGCGTACCGGCAAAGCCGACAAACCCGATACTCGAGGCGCCGTGCGGGTCTCCTGATCCAGTAGGGTTGTCATCCCATCGACAAGCCGGCTCTTCCAATCAAGGACGGGCCGGCTTGTTGCCGTCTGGGGCTAGCGATTTGACGCACAAGGCAGTGCTGGGTATAAACCGCCTCTTATTGATATGTCAGGCCTTTCCCCATGAGCTTCAGCCCTCTGATCCGCCAACTGATCGACGCCCTACGCATTCTGCCTGGCGTGGGTCAGAAAACCGCCCAGCGCATGGCCCTGCAACTGCTCGAGCGTGACCGCAGTGGTGGCGTGCGCTTGGCCCAGGCCCTGAGCCAGGCCATGGAGGGGGTCGGGCACTGTCAGCAGTGCCGGACCTTGACCGAGCAGACGCTGTGCCCGCAATGCGCCGATCCCCGCCGGGACGACACCCAACTCTGCGTGGTAGAGGGGCCGATGGATGTCTATGCGGTGGAGCAGACCGGCTATCGCGGGCGTTACTTCGTGCTCAAGGGGCATCTGTCGCCGCTGGACGGCCTGGGCCCGGAGGCGATCGGCATTCCACAACTGATGGCGCGAATCGAGGAGCAGGGCAGTTTCACCGAGGTGATCCTGGCCACCAATCCGACGGTAGAAGGCGAGGCCACTGCGCACTACATCGCTCAGTTGCTGGCCGAGAAGGGCCTGGTGGCCTCGCGCATCGCCCATGGCGTGCCATTGGGCGGCGAACTGGAGCTGGTCGACGGCGGCACGCTGGCGCATGCCTTTGCCGGGCGCAAGCCGATCGCGTTGTGACAAAGGGCCGCAGAGCGGCCCGGAAAGCGACTCAGTATTCGCTCAGGGAAAACTCGGTCAGGCAGAAGGTCGGTACCCCGGCCGCCTGCAGGCGGCGCGAGCCTTCCAGCTCGGGGAGGTCGATGATCGCTGCCGCCTCGAACACCTGCGCTCCGGTGCGGCGCACCAGGTTGACGGCTGCCAGCAAGGTGCCGCCGGTGGCGATCAGGTCATCGAAGATCAGCACCGAATCACCTTCGCACAGGCTGTCGGCGTGCACTTCCAGGAACGCTTCGCCATATTCGGTCTGGTAGCCTTCGGAGAGTACATCGGCAGGCAGCTTGCCTTGCTTGCGGAAGAGAATGAGTGGTTTGTTCAGCTGATGGGCGATAATCGAGCCGATCAAGAAGCCCCGCGCGTCCATTGCACCGATGTGGCTGAACTCGGCTTCGACATAGCGTTCGATGAACTGATCGGCCACGTAGCGCAGCCCACGCGGCGACTGGAACAGCGGGGTGATGTCGCGGAAGATCACGCCCGGTTTGGGAAAGTCCACTACCGGGCGGATGAGGGCTTTGAGGTCGAAGGCGTCGCTGTGCATCGTTGCGGGTATCCTGGAAAAACGAATGCGCCAGTATACCCTGTTCGCAGCGGGCTCAGGACTCCATTGCGCCACCGGCCAGTGCGCACAGCTGGATCGGGTCGAGGATGTGCACTTCCTTGCCTTCGGCACTGATCAGGCCATTCTGCTGGAAGCGGGTGAACACCCGCGACACGGTTTCGACCGCCAGACCCAGGTAGTTGCCGATCTCGTTGCGCGACATGCTCAGGCGGAACTGGTTGGCCGAGTAGCCGCGGGCGCGGAAACGTGCCGAGAGGTTGACCAGGAAGGTGGCGATCCGCTCGTCTGCGGTCTTTTTCGACAGCAGCAGCATCATTTGCTGGTCGTCGCGGATCTCCCGGCTCATCACTCGCATCAGCTGGCGGCGCAGCTGGGGCAGTTGCACCGACAGTTCGTCGAGGCGCTCGAAGGGGATTTCGCAGACCGAGGTGGTTTCCTGGGCCTGGGCCGACACCGGATAGGCCTCGGTGTCCATGCCTGACAGCCCCACCAGCTCACTGGGCAGGTGGAAACCGGTAATTTGCTCCTCGCCGCTGTCACTCAGACTGAAAGTCTTGAGGGCGCCGGAACGTACGGCATAGACCGAGCCGAAATTGTCACCCTGGCGGAACAGGAACTCGCCTTTCTTCAGCGGACGTCCGCGTTTGACGATCTCATCCAGCGCGTCCATGTCTTCCAGGTTGAGCGAGAGAGGCAGGCACAGGGGCGCCAGGCTGCAATCCTTGCAATGGGCCTGGTTGTGCGCGCGCAGTTTGACTGGCTCGGACATTTTCAATCGATCCTTGTGGGAAAACACACATTAGCCGTAAGGGTAACCCACGGCATGGGTCGGAAGCCAGCGCGCGCGATTGTGTCGCGGCCTGGCAGCGCTTCAGCGCTGGTGTCTGCGCAGCGCATTGCCTGCCCATAGTGGTCTTGGCAAGACGTATTGTCCATGTGGTTATTCGTCTCGGTCCTAGATGACTCGTGAGAAGCGCTGTCGGTTCTGTAGGGCCAAGTAGGCATCGAACAACATGCACACCGAACGAACCAGCAGTCGCCCCGCCGGCAGGATGCGGATGCCTTCGGCATCGAGATTGATCAGGCCGTCGCGTTGCATGCTTTGCAGTTGTGGCCAGAGGTCGTTGAAGTAGCCGCGAAAGTCGATGTTGAACGCCTGTTCGATGGGCTCGAAAGCCAGTTCGAAGTGACAGATCAACTGCTGGATCACCGCGCGGCGCAGGCGATCGTCGTCATTGCACAGCAGGCCGCGCTGGGTGGCCAATTGGCCGTTGGCGAGTGTCTCCTGGTAGGTGTTGAGGTCGCTGCTGTTCTGGCAATACAGATCGCCGATCTGGCTGATGGCCGAGACGCCCAGGCCGATCAGGTCGCAGTGCCCGTGGGTGGTGTAGCCTTGGAAATTGCGCTGCAGGGTGCCTTCCTCCTGGGCCACGGCCAGTTCGTCGTCGGGCAGGGCGAAGTGGTCCATGCCGATGTAGCGGTAGCCGGCCGCAGTGAGTTGTTCGATGGTGTTGCGCAGCATCTCCAGCTTGGCTGCGGGCGGTGGCAGATCGTTGCTGTCGATGCGCCGTTGCGGCATGAAACGCTCGGGCAGGTGGGCGTAGTTGAACACCGAGAGGCGATCGGGTTGCAGGCGGATCACTTCGTCGACGGTGCGGGCGAAGCCTTCTACGGTCTGCTTGGGCAGGCCGTAGATCAGGTCGAGGTTGACCGAGCGGTATTGCAGGGTGCGCGCCGCTTCGATCAGGGTGCGGGTCTGTTCCAGGCTCTGCAGGCGGTTGACCGCTCGCTGCACGGTCGGGTCGAGGTCCTGTACACCCAGGCTGACGCGGTTGAAGCCGAGTTCGCGCAGCAGACCCATGGTCGGCCAGTCGGCTTCGCGTGGATCGAGTTCGATTCCATAGTCGCCGTCATCGTCCTCGCACAGGTTGAAATGGCGGCGCAGGCAGGCCATCAGTTGGCGCAGCTCGGCGTGGCTGAGGAAGGTCGGGGTGCCGCCGCCAAAGTGCAGTTGCTCGACGCGCTGATGCGGGTCGAGGTGGCAGGCGATCATCTGGATCTCCTGCTCCAGGCGTTGCAGGTAGGGCGCGGCGCGACCGCGGTCCTTGGTGATCACCTTGTTGCAGGCGCAGTAGTAGCAGATATTGGCGCAGAACGGCACATGCACATACAGCGACAGGGGACGCACCGCCCGGCGGCTCTCGCGCAAGGCGTGGAGCAGGTCGAACGAGCCCACCTGGCTGTGCAGTTGCACGGCGGTCGGGTAGGAGGTGTAGCGTGGGCCGGCCGAATCGTAGCGACGAATCAGGTCGGCATCCCAACGTAGGTCGTCGAGCATGGAGGCGGTCCCCGGAAAGAGATGCAATGTCCGGAGTCTAGGGCCGCCGGTAACTGGCTGTGTTGACTTGTATCAAGGGGTATCGGTGCGCCGAGCGGCCCGCTCAATGCCCCATCAGCCAGTGTTGGTGGGGGCCTGGCAGGGTCCAGAGGCCAAACAGGATCACCAGCAACCCCCCGGCTACCCGTACGCTGCGTCGGCGCAGCAGCGTATTGACGCGTTCCGCTGCCAGTCCGGTGGCCAGCAGCACCGGCCAGGTGCCCACGCCGAACGCCAGCATCAAGGCCGCGGCATGCCAGACATTGCCCTGGCTGGCGGCCCACAGCAGGGTGCTGTACACCAGTCCGCAGGGCAGCCAGCCCCACAGTGCCCCCAGCAACAGCGCGCGGGGCATGCTCGATACCGGCAGCAAGCGCGTGGCCACGGGTTGCAGGTGCCGCCACAGCCCCCGACCCAACGCTTCGATGCGGGTCAGTCCGCTCCACCAGCCGGCCAGGTACAAGCCCATGGCGATCAGCAGCAGCGCCGCCACCACCCGCAATGCCAGTGCCGCCGGGCTGCTGGCCACGGCCCAGCCGGCAACGCCCAGCAGTAGCCCTGCGCTGGCATAGCTGAGAATGCGACCGAGGTTGTACGCCAGCAGCACGCGCAAGCGGCGGCTGCGTTGCTCGGGCGCAATGGCTAGGGTTAGCGCACCCATGAGTCCACCGCACATGCCCAGGCAATGGCCGCCACCGAGCAGGCCGAGGATCAATGCCGAGCCGAGCAGAGGGAGCAGATCAGCCACGGGGCGGTGGTTCCTGGTCGTCAGCTTCGGCGGGGTCGGGCTTGACCGCCGCCTGGTGGCGCGGATCCTGGTCGTCGAACAGGATGCTGTGGGCAGGGCTGTCCAAGTCGTCGTACTGACCGCTGTCCACCGCCCAGAAGAAGATGTACACGGCCACCCCGACGAGCAGCAGGGCGGCCGGGATCATCACATAGAGCGCGGGCATGGCGTGTTCCTTCCAGGCAGCGGTGTTTCGCTCGGGCACGGCGTCGTGTCAGCGGGCAGACGGGTCAGGCGCAGGGCATTGAGCACCACGATCAGCGAACTGACCGACATGCCGATGGCCGCCCACACCGGGGTGATCCAGCCGAGCGCGGCGAACGGCAACATGAGGCCATTATACAAGGTCGCCCACAGCAGGTTCTCAAGGATGTTGCGGCGGGTGCGCCGGGCCAGGTCGAAGGCTTGTGCCAGGGCCTGCAGGCGGTTGGACAGCAGCACCGCGTCGGCGCTGGTCTTGGCCAGGTCGGTGGCGCTGCCCATGGCTACGCTGATGTCGGCAGCCGCCAGTACTGGCACGTCGTTGACCCCATCGCCCAGCATCAGCACTTTGTGGCCCGCGGCCTGCAACGCCTTGAGGCGTTCGAGCTTGTCGTCCGGGCGCAGGCCGCCGATGGCATGGTCGATGCCCAGTTGCGCGGCCACTTCGGCGACCATCGGTGAACTGTCGCCCGACAGCAGCAGCGTACGCCAGCCCCGGGCCTTGCAGGCGGCCAGCAGGACCGGCGCATCCTCACGCAGGCGGTCGTCCAGGCCGAACCAGGCCAACGGACCGCTTGCGTCACCCAGCAGCAGCCATTGGCCGCGGGGCTCGGGCAATGGTGGGGGAGTGGCGCCACTGAGCGTACACACGAACGCAGCCTGGCCGATACGCAACTGCAGGCCGTCCACCCGTCCTTCCAGGCCCAGGCCGGGCACGTTGCGCACGGCCTCAGCCGGCAGGCTCGCCTGGCCAAAGGCGCGGGCGATAGGGTGCTCGGAGCGGTTTTCCAGGGCGGCGGCCAGGGCCAGGCAGCGTTCGGCGGAGACCGTGCCCAGTGGGCGGATGCTGCGCAGGGCCAGGCGGCCCTCGGTGAGGGTGCCGGTCTTGTCGAAGATGACCGTGTCGATCTGGTTGAGACCTTCGAGCACATGGCCACGGGTCACCAGCAGTCCCAGCTTGTGCAAGGTGCCGGTGGCGGCGGTCAAGGCCGTGGGCGTGGCCAGCGACAAGGCACAAGGGCAGGTCGCCACCAGCATCGCCAGGACGATCCAGAACGCCCTGGCCGGCTCCAGATACCACCACCCCAGGCCGATGAGCACGGCGGCGAGCAGGCTGAACAGCAGAAACCACTGCGCGGCCCGATCGGCGATCTGCGCCAGGCGTGGTTTTTCCGCCTGGGCACGTTCGAGCAGGCGCACGATGGCCGACAGCCTGGAGTCCGGGCCGAGGGCTTCGACTTCGATGTCCAGGGTGCTGTCCACGTTCAGCGTGCCACCGGTGACCCGCTCGCCGGCCTGGCGCGGCAGTGGCAGGTATTCGCCGGTCAGCAACGATTCGTCGACACTGGAGTGGCCCTCGACGATTCGGCCATCGGCCGGAATCACTGCGCCGGGCAGCACGCGTACGGTATCCCCGCGCTGCAGTTCGCGCAGCAGGATGCGCTCGGCGCTGCCGTCGCCGGCCAGGCGTAGGCACGAGGCCGGCAACAGGTTGACCAGTTGTGCGGTGGCCGCCGCGGTGCGTTCGCGGGCGCGCCGCTCCAGGTAGCGGCCGGTGAGCAGGAACAAGGCGAACATGCCCACGGTGTCGAAATACAACTCGCCAGTGCCGCTGATGGCGGTCCAGATTCCAGCGCCGAAGGCCAGGGCGATGGCCAGGGATACCGACACGTCCATGGTCAGGTGGCGCGTGCGCAGGTCTCGTGCAGCGCCCTTGAAGATCGGCGCGCAGCTGTAGAACACGATCGGAATGGTCAGAAACAGCGCCACCCAGCGCAGGATGGTATGCAGCTCGGGCGACAGGTCGATGTTGAATTCCGGCCAGGTGGCCATGGTCGCCATCATCGCCTGGAACCACAGCAATCCGGCCACGCCAAGGCGGCGCAGGGCGCTGCGGTTTTCCTCGGCCAGGCGCTCGGCAGCCTGGTCGGGCTGGTAGGGGTGGGCGGCGTACCCAATCTGGCGCAGTTCGGCCAGGAGCGTGGACAGTGGCGATTGGCGGTCGTCCCAGTTCAGCAACAGGCGGTGGTTGGAAAGGTTCAGCCGGGCTTCGGCGACGCCGGGCAGGTTGCGCAGGTGCTTTTCGATCAGCCAACCGCACGCGGCGCAGCTGATGCCTTCGACCAGCAAGGTGGCCTCGGCCAGGTCGCCGGTGTGGTGTACGAAGCCTTGTTGCACGTCGACGCGGTCATACAGCGCCAATTCGTCCTGCAACGGCCGGGGCAGTGCCTCGGGGTTGGCGCTGGTGTCGCTGCGGTGCTGGTAGTAGTGCTCCAAGCCGCCAGCGACGATGGCCTCGGCCACTGCCTGGCAGCCCGGGCAGCAGAATGAGCGGGGCTCGCCGAGCACCACGGCGGTGAAGTGGCTACCGGCCGGAACCGGCAGGGCGCAGTGGTAGCAGGGCGTGGGGTGGGTCATTACTGGCGCTCGGCACCTTGCAGCGCTTCATCGCCCAGCTGCAAGGTCACACCATGCTCGACCTTCTCTTCCTCGAACAGCCGCCACACATGATCGTCCTGGCTGCCCAGCAATTCGATGAAGCGCCGTCCCTCGACCTTGTCATCCAGTTGCCCGACATAACGCCCGGCCTCGACGCGGCTCAACGCTACCTTGCGGTCGCGCTCAGGTTGGGTCGGCGAGATCAGGTTCAGCTCCAGGCTCTGCGGGTCGCTGTTGCCGGTCAGGCGCAGGTCCACTTCGCCGGTCAGTTCGTCGAGGTGCACGCTGGCCTTGAGGTTGAGGGTCTGGGCCAGCAGTTCGCGGTCCAGCGAGCGATTGATGCCCTTGCCGGCCTCGTAGTAGTTGTCGTTGACCAGGTTGTCCGGATTGCGCACGGCGATGCTGACCATGGTCAGGCTCAGGCATACCGAGGTGGTCAGGATGCCAATGATGATCCAGGGCCAGAGGTGCTTGTACCAGGGGCTGGCGGCGGTGGCGGCAGGCATTGTGCGTGTTCTCTCTCAGCGGATCTGTGGGCCGATGAATCGGCTCTTGGCTTCAACCTGGCTGTCACCGTCATCGGCGCTCTTGAGGATGAAGGTGATTTCATTGGTGGTCGAGGGCAGTTTCTCGGGCGCGACCGACAACTGCACCGGCAGGCTGACGATGTCGCCGGCGGCCACGCTGATCTCGCGCTGGCCCTCCAGGCGCAGGTCCGGCAGGCCGGCGGCATCGAGCACGTAGACGTGGTCGCGCTGGTCCTTGTTCATGACCTTGAGGCTGTACACGTTCTCGATCCGCCCCTGGGCGTTCTCGCGGTACAGCACCCGGTCCTTGCTGACGTCGAAGCCGACCAGCGAGCGGGTGGCGAAGGCCGTGGCCAGGGCGCCGATCATCACCAGCAGCACCACTGCGTAACCGATCAGCCGTGGACGCAGCATATGGGTCTTCTGCCCGGACAGGTTGTGCTCGGTGGTGTAGCTGATCAGGCCGCGGGGGTAGTTCATCTTGTCCATGATGTTGTCGCAGGCATCGATGCACGCCGCGCAGCCAATGCACTCGATCTGCAGGCCGTCGCGGATGTCGATGCCGGTCGGGCAGACCTGTACGCACATGGTGCAGTCGATGCAGTCACCCAGGCCGTTGGCCTTGTAGTCGAAGTCCTTCTTGCGCGGGCCACGGGTTTCGCCCCGGCGCGGGTCGTAGGACACGATCAGGGTGTCCTTGTCGAACATCACGCTTTGGAAGCGGGCGTACGGGCACATGTACACGCACACCTGCTCGCGCAACCAGCCGGCGTTGCCATAGGTGGCCAGGGTGAAGAAACCGACCCAGAAGTAGGCCCAGCCATCGGCCTGGCCGGTGAAGAATTCGCTGACCAGTTCGCGGATCGGCGAGAAGTAGCCGACGAAGGTCATGCCGGTGACGAAGCCGATCAGCAACCACAGGCTGTGCTTGGCCAGTTTGCGCAAGAACTTGTTGCCGCTCATGGGCGCTTTGTCGAGCTTGATGCGCTGGTTGCGGTCACCCTCGGTGACCTTTTCACACCACATGAAGATCCACGTCCACACGCTTTGCGGGCAGGTGTAGCCACACCAGACCCGCCCGGCGAACACGGTGATGAAGAACAGGCCGAAGGCGGCGACGATGAGGATGCCCGACAGCAGGATGAAGTCCTGCGGCCAGATGGTGGCGCCGAAAATGTAGAACTTGCGCTCCGGGAGATTCCACCAGACTGCCTGATGCCCGCCCCAGTTCAGCCACACGGTGCCGAAATACAGCAGGAACAGCAGTGCACCGCCAACCATGCGCAGCCTGCGGAACAGGCCGGTGAAGGCGCGGGTATAGATTTTTTCCCGAGCGGCGTAGAGGTCGACGGAATCCTTCCCTTTGCTGGCAGGCGGGGTGACATCATGTACCGGAATTTGCTTGCTCATCATCAAGTCCCACGGCAGTGGAAAAACGCCGTGGCCAGTGCTTGCCGGCCACAGTCTGGCGCATGCGGTTAGCGCTCTGCGGTCCATGATACGCCGGTGATGGCACCGCGGGGTGGAGCTGCGACCTTTAGTCGCGTTGGGTTGGCGGGGTCAATCGTGTTATGGCGGGTGTCAATTGATCCAGGTCAGCTTGGACTGTTTTTACCAGCCTTTTCGCGGGCAAGCCCGCTCCTACAGACAATCATCGTTCCTGTAGCAGCGGGCTTGCCCGCGAAGGGGTCAGGCCTGCCTTACTCGGCCTTGGCCGGTTCCGCCTGATGCGACAGGCTGTACACGTAAGCGGCCAGCAAGTGCACCTTGTCGTTGCCCTGCAATTGTTCCTGGGCCGGCATCTGTCCCTGGCGGCCATAACGGATGGTCTGTTGCAGCTGGGCGAAGCTCGACCCGTAGATGAACGCCTGCGGGTGAGTCAGGTTCGGTGCCCCCATCGCCGGAGTACCTTTGCCTTCGGGCCCGTGGCAGGCCACGCAGTTGGCGGCGAAGATCTTCTGGCCGTTCTCGACATCGGCCTTGGCACCTTCAGGCAGGCTGCGGTTGTCGAGCTTGCTGATGACGAAGGCGGCGACGTCGGCCACACCCTGCTCGCCGATCACTTCGGCCCAGGCCGGCATCACGCCATGGCGACCGCCCATGATGGTGGTCTTGATGGTTTCCGGCTCGCCGCCCCAGCGCCAGTCATTGTCGGTCAGGTTGGGGAAGCCATAGGCGCCCTTGGCGTCGGAGCCGTGGCACACCGAGCAGTTGGAGGCGAACAGGCGACCGCCCATCTTCAGTGCTTGCGGGTCCTTGGCCACTTCCTCGATGGGCATGGCGGCGAACTTGGCGAAGATCGGTCCGAAACGGGCGTCGGCCTTGGCCATTTCCTTTTCCCACTCATGCACGCCGGTCCAGCCTGGCTGGCCGTTGGAGAACTCGGTCTGCTTGTCGTTATCCAGGTAGCTGTAGCCCGGCAGCATGCCTTTCCAGTTACCCAGGCCCGGGTACAGCACCAGGTAGCCGAGGGCGAAGATGATGGTGCCGACGAACAGCCAGAACCACCAGCGGGGCAGGGGGTTGTCGTATTCCTCGATGCCATCGAAGGCATGCCCGACGGTTTCGTCGGTGACCTCGTCGCGCTGGCCCTTGCGGGTCGACAGCAGCAGCCAGGTCAGCGAGAAGATGGTGCCCAGGGTCAGGACGGTGACGTACAGACTCCAGAAGGTTGTCATTGTTGTTTGCTCCCAGAAGCGTTTGCTTGCGCTTGCTCGACGTGGCGGGTGGCCTCGGGGTCATCGGCGAACGGTAGCTGGGTCGCTTCGTCGAAGTCCTTCTTACGCCGTGGGTTGAACACCCACAGCGCCAGGCCCACGAAAGCCACCATCACCAGGACGGTGCCCAGGCCGCGAATCATCCCGATATCCATCAGCGTCACCGTTTGCTCTTGATGATGGTGCCAAGACCCTGCAGGTACGCGACCAGGGCGTCCATCTCGGTCTTTCCCTTGACCGCGTCGCGGGCGCCGGCGATGTCCTCGTCGGTGTAGGGCACGCCGAGGGTGCGCAGGACTTCCATCTTCTTCGCGGTGTCCTTGCCGTCGAGCTTGTTCTCTACCAACCAGGGGTAGGACGGCATCTTCGACTCCGGAACCACGTTGCGGGGGTTGTACAGGTGCGCGCGGTGCCAGTCGTCAGAATAGCGACCGCCGACCCGTGCCAGGTCCGGACCGGTGCGCTTGGAACCCCACAGGAACGGGTGATCCCAGACGCTCTCGCCGGCCACCGAGTAGTGGCCGTAGCGCTCGGTCTCGGCGCGGAACGGGCGAATCATCTGCGAGTGGCAACCGACGCAGCCCTCGCGGATGTAGATGTCACGCCCTTCGAGTTCAAGGGCCGGGCGCGGCTTCATGCCTTCGACCGGTTTGTTGGTGACGTCCTGGAAAAACAACGGGACGATCTGGGTAAGGCCACCGACGCTGACGGCGATGACCATGAAGAAGGCCAGCAGGCCGATGTTCTTCTCGACGGCTTCATGCTTCATCAGTGCGCTCCCACGACGACGATCTTGGCGGCTTCCTCGGCTTGCGCCGGATTGGCGGCACGCACGGTACGCAGCACGTTGTAGGCCATCAGCAGCATGCCGGAGGCGAAGAACGCACCGCCCAGGGCACGGACGATGTAGCCGGGGTGGCTGGCCTGCAGGGCTTCGACGAAGGAGTAGGTGAGCGTGCCGTCATCGTTGATGGCGCGCCACATCAGGCCTTGGGTGATACCGTTGACCCACATCGAGGCGATGTACAGCACGGTGCCGATGGTGGCGAGCCAGAAATGCGCGTTGATCAGGCCGACACTGTGCATCTGCGCGCGGCCATACAGGCGCGGGATCATGTGGTAGACGGCGCCGATGGAGATCATCGCCACCCAGCCGAGAGCACCGGCATGCACGTGGCCGATGGTCCAGTCGGTATAGTGCGACAGCGAGTTGACGGTCTTGATCGCCATCATCGGGCCTTCGAAGGTGGACATGCCGTAGAACGCCAGCGACACCACCAGGAAGCGCAGGATGGGGTCGGTACGCAGTTTGTGCCAGGCACCGGAGAGGGTCATCATGCCGTTGATCATGCCGCCCCAGCTCGGCGCCAGGAGGATGATCGACATCACCATGCCCAGCGACTGCGCCCAGTCCGGCAGGGCGGTGTAGTGCAGGTGGTGCGGGCCGGCCCAGATGTACAAGGTGATCAGCGCCCAGAAGTGAACAATCGACAGGCGATAGGAGTAGATCGGCCGTTCGGCCTGCTTGGGCACGAAGTAGTACATCATCCCCAGGAAACCGGTGGTGAGGAAGAAGCCCACGGCATTATGGCCGTACCACCACTGGATCATCGCGTCGGTGGCCCCGGAGTAAGCCGAGTAGGACTTGAACAGGCTCACCGGCAACGAGATGTGGTTGACGATGTGAAGCATCGCGGTGACTACGATGAAGGCACCGTAGAACCAGTTGCCGACATAGATATGCTTGGTCTTGCGCTTGACGATGGTGCCGAAGAACACCAAGGCGTAGGTGACCCAGACGATGGCCAGGAGAATCGCCAGTGGCCATTCCAGCTCGGCGTATTCCTTGGTGGTGGTGTAGCCCATCGGCAGGGTGATCAGCGCACCGACGATCACCGCCTGCCAACCCCAGAAGGTGAAGGCGGCCATGCTGTCGGAGATCAGCCGGGTCTGGCAGGTTCGCTGCACCACGTAGTAGCTGGTGCCGAACAGCGCGCAACCACCGAAGGCGAAAATCACCAGGTTGGTGTGCAGCGGGCGCAGGCGACCGAAGCTGGTCCATGGCAGGTCCAGGTTGAGCTGGGGCCAGACCAGTTGCGAGGCGATGTAGACGCCCAGGCCCATGCCCAGGATCCCCCAGACCACCGTCATGATGGCGAACTGGCGGACGACCCTATAGTTGTAAGCGGTCGGACTGATTACAGTGCTCATTCTAAGGTTCCACGGTTTTGGTATTCTTGTTGGTTGGGACTTGGCGAGTGTACACAAATAAACGGTTGTAATGTGTACCGTTTTTCGCCTTTTTCTGATCGATCGGTCAAGCTTTTTCTGCCGGCGACGTCAGGCCCTGCGTCGCGTCTGCTTCGCCCATTGGAAGCGCAGTCGCTGTGGCAACAAGCTTAGTTCCGTTCGGAGGGGGTGCAAGGAGGGAGGTGCTGCGGGAGGGATGGGGCCGCAAGGCGCAGCCCCTGGTTTGTTGCAGGACAGATTATTCGGCGGTGACGGCACCTTGCGACAGGCTGTACACATAAGCGGCCAGCAGGTGCACCTTGTCGTTACCCTGGATCTCGGCCTGAGCCGGCATCTGCCCCTGGCGACCGTAGCGAATGGTCTGTTGCAACTGAGCAAAGCTCGAGCCGTAGATGAACGCCTGGGGGTGGGTCAGGTCCGGTGCGCCCATGGCCGGCGTGCCCTTGCCTTCGGGGCCATGGCAGGCCACGCAATTGGCGGCGAACAGTTTCTCGCCGTTCGCTGCGTCTGCCTTGGCACCTTCGGGCAAGGGGCGGTCATCGAGCTTGCTGAGCACGAACGCGGCGACATCGGCCACGCCCTGCTCGCCGATCACTTCGGCCCAGGCCGGCATCACCCCATGGCGACCATTCATGATCGAGGCTTTGATGGTCTCGGGTTCGCCACCCCAGCGCCAGTCGTGGTCGGTCAAGTTGGGGAAACCGTAGGCGCCCTTGGCGTCGGAGCCATGGCACACCGAGCAGTTGGAGGCGAACAGGCGGCTGCCCATCTTCAGCGCCTGTGGGTCCTTGGCCACTTCCTCCACAGGCATCGCGGCGTACTTGGCGAAGATCGGCCCGAACTTGGCGTCGGCCTTGGCCATTTCCTTTTGCCACTCGTTGGCGCCGGTCCAGCCGTTCTCGTAGCCCGGAAGGATGCCTTTCCAGTTGCCCAAGCCTGGGTACAGCACCAGGTAACCGGCGCCGAACACCAGGGTGCCGACGAACAGCCAGAACCACCAGCGCGGCAGTGGGTTGTCGTACTCCTCGATGCCATCGAAGCTGTGGCCCATGGTCTGGTCGGTGGTGCTGTTGCTCTGGCCCTTGCGGGTCGACAGCAGCAGCCAGGCCAGGCCGATCAGGCTGCCGATGGTCAGCACGCTGATATAGGTACTCCAGAAGGTGGTCATTGCCGATTCTTCCTCATGGCAGGTTCTTGCCCGGCGGGGGGCAGGCGGTCGTCGACGAAGGGCAGTAGGCGTGCTTCGGCGAAGTCATGATCGCGGCGGCGGTTGAAGACCCACAGCGTCAGGCCGATGAAGGCGACCAGCACCACCAGGGTGCCCAGCCCGCGGATCATGCCGATGTCCAGTTCCATCGCATTCACCTCTTGTTCTTGATGGCGGTGCCCAGCACCTGCAGGTAGGCGACCAGGGCATCCATTTCGGTCTTGCCCTTGACCGCGTCGCGGGCGCCGGCGATGTCCTCGTCGGTATAAGGCACGCCGAGGGTGCGCAGGGTACGCATCTTGGTGTCGGTATGACTGTTGTCGACCTGTTGCGCGACCAACCACGGGTAGGACGGCATCTTCGACTCCGGCACCACGTTGCGCGGGTTGTACAGGTGGGCGCGGTGCCAGTCGTCTGAGTAGCGGCCACCGACCCGGGCCAGGTCCGGGCCGGTGCGCTTGGAGCCCCACAGGAACGGGTGGTCCCAGACGCTTTCACCGGCAACCGAGTAGTGGCCGTAGCGCTCGGTCTCGGCGCGGAACGGGCGGATCATCTGCGAGTGGCAACCGACGCAGCCCTCGCGGATGTAAATGTCGCGGCCTTCGAGCTGCAGGGCGGTATAGGGCTTCATGCCTTCGACCGGCTTGTTGGTGACGTCCTGGAAGAACAGCGGGACGATCTGGGTCAAACCGCCGATGCTCACGGCAAACACCATCAGCAGGGCCAGCAGGCCGACGTTTTTCTCGATGACTTCATGTTTCATCAGGCACTTCTCCTCAAGCCGGCTGGGCAGTGGCGGTGGTGTCCAGGGCGACCGGTGCACGCACCGTGCGCCAGGTGTTCCAGGCCATCAGGAACATGCCGCCGAGGAAGATCGCGCCGCCTACGAAGCGCACCACGAAGCCTGGGTGGCTGGCCACCAGGGTTTCCACGAACGAGTAGGTGAGCGTGCCGTCGCTGTTCACCGCGCGCCACATCAGGCCCTGGGCGATGCCGTTGACCCACATCGAGGCGATGTACAACACAGTGCCGATGGTGGCGAGCCAAAAGTGCGCGTTGATCAGCCCGATGCTGTACATGCGCTCCTTGCCGAACACCTTGGGAATGGTGTGGTACAGCGCGCCGATGGAGATCATCGCCACCCAGCCGAGGGCGCCGGCGTGTACGTGGCCGATGGTCCAGTCGGTGTAGTGCGAAAGGGCGTTGACCGTCTTGATGGCCATCATCGGGCCTTCGAAGGTGGACATGCCGTAGAACGCCAGCGAGACCACCAGGAAGCGCAGGATCGGGTCGCTGCGCAGTTTGTGCCAGGCGCCGGACAGGGTCATCATGCCGTTGATCATGCCGCCCCAGCTCGGTGCCAGGAGGATCAGCGACATCACCATGCCCAGCGACTGCGCCCAATCGGGCAGTGCGGTGTAGTGCAGGTGGTGCGGACCGGCCCAGATGTACAGGGTGATCAGTGCCCAGAAGTGGACGATCGACAGGCGATAGGAGTACACCGGGCGCTCTGCCTGCTTGGGCACGTAGTAGTACATCATCCCCAGGAAGCCCGCGGTGAGGAAGAAGCCCACGGCGTTGTGGCCGTACCACCACTGCACCATGGCATCGGTGGCGCCGGCATACAGCGAGTACGACTTGGTCAGACTGACCGGCAGCTCCAGGTTGTTGACCACGTGCAGCATGGCCACGGTGAGGATGAACGCACCGAAGAACCAGTTGCCGACATAGATGTGCTTGGTGGTGCGTTTCATCAGTGTGCCGAAGAACACGATGGCGTAGCTCACCCAGACGATGGTGATCAGGATGTCGATCGGCCATTCCAGTTCGGCGTATTCCTTCGAGCTGGTGTAGCCCAGCGGCAGGGTGATGGCCGCGAGCAGGATCACCAGTTGCCAGCCCCAGAACGTGAACGCGGCCAGACCCGGTGCGAACAGGGTGGTCTGGCAGGTGCGTTGCACCGAATAATAGGAGGTGGCGAACAGCGCGCAGCCGCCGAAGGCGAAGATCACCGCATTGGTATGCAGCGGTCGCAGGCGGCCGAAGCTGGTCCAGGGGAGGTCGAAGTTGAGTGCGGGCCAGGCCAGTTGGGCGGCGATGAAAACGCCGAGCCCCATCCCGACGATTCCCCACACCACCGTCATGATGGCGAATTGGCGGACCACCTTGTAGTTATAGGCGGTACTGCTGGTTGTGTTCATGTATGGGTTTCCATCCACGGTTGTTTTGGCAGGCGTTACAGCGAGGCAAGCATGATTAATGGGCAAAGTGCCGGTATTGACGGGGATCAATGGGCGCAAGTCGGAAATGTCCCAGGCTTGCGCTGCGATGCGCCGCAGGTTCACGCGCATGGCAATGCGCCGTGCCTGATCCTGGCACATGGCGCGGGGGCGCCGATGGACAGCGAGTTCATGGAGGACATGGCGCGAAGGCTGACGCAACAAGGCGTTGCGGTTGTTCGCTTCGAGTTCCCGTACATGGCCGAGCGGCGTTGCGCAGGCGGCAAGCGCCCGCCCAATCCGCAGAAGGTGTTGCTCGAGCACTGGCGCGAGGTGTACCGCCAGGTGCGACCCCTGGTCGCAGGGCGCCTGGCGATCGGTGGCAAGTCGATGGGCGGGCGCATGGCCAGTCTGTTGGCGGACGAACTTGGCGCCGATGCACTGGTGTGCCTGGGCTATCCGTTCTATGCCGTGGGCAAGCCGGAGAAACCTCGGGTCGAGCACTTGGCGGCATTGCGTACGCCAACCTTGATCGTGCAGGGAGAGCGCGATGCGTTGGGTAATCGTGAGGCGGTGCAGGGGTATACGCTGTCACCTGCGATCGAGGTGAACTGGCTGGCGGCGGCGGACCATGATTTGAAGCCGCTGAAGGCTTCGGGATTCAGCCATGCGCAGCATTTGCAGGCGGCGGCTGAGAGGGTGGCGGGGTTCCTGACAGTCTGATACTGGCTTCTTCGCGGGACTAGCCCGCTCCTACAGGATCTTCACAGCAGTCCGAGCCGCGCCGGTCCTGTGGGAGCGGGCTAGTCCCGCGAAGAGGCCGGGACAGGCTACCGCTTAGTCGCGGTACTCGCACAGATAGGCGGTGTCAACGGCCACTTTCAGCTGGAACTTGCTGTCGGCCGGGACGTTGAACTGGCTGCCGGCTTTGAAGGTTTCCCAATTGTCGCTGCCTGGCAGCTTCACGGTCAGGGCGCCGGAAACCACGTGCATGATTTCGCGCTTGGCGGTACCGAACTCGTATTCACCCGGGGCCATCACACCGACAGTGGCCGGACCTTCTTCGCCCGCGAATGCGATCGACTTGACGGTGCCGTTGAAGTACTCGTTGACCTGGAACATGGGCGACTCCTGAACAGGGGATGAAAAAGGCTGGCCAGTATGCCCAAGGCCATGGGAGCCGTCATCTGCTTTCAGGTGTCACCGACTTCGAATGCGGGCAGGCACAACGGCAGCAGTCGCGCGGTGTTGCGCGCATCCTCCAGAGCGCGGTGCTGTTGCCCGCAAAACTGCATGCCGGCCAGTTGCAAGGCGCCATTGAGTCCTGCCGGTCGTTGCAGGTGGCGGGCCTTGGCAAAGCGTTGCTTGAGATTGATGTGCGCCACGCTGCGCAGCAGGCTGTCGACCTTGTGCCGCTGCCATTCCTGCACGAGTTGCTGGCGGTCGTAGTCACCCCAGCTGACCCAGGCGTGCAGCTGCCCCTGGTGGTGACCGAGCCAGCGCTCGAAGCAGGCCGATACCGTGACGAAGTCGTCGGCAGTATCGACATCCGCCTGACTGATGTGGGTCAGCTCGCGGCAGAACGGCGTCAATTGCGGTCGCCGGCGTGGCCGCACGAAACGCTGGAAGTGCTCGACTTCACGGCCTTCGCGCGTCACCAGGCTGGCGCCGATTTCAATGATTTCCATCTCCGTCACCGGCCAGCCACCCTCGTCGGTGGTGGCTTCCAGATCGATCACCAACCAATGGCCCATACCCGGCTCCCATGCAGATCCTGCTAGAGCGTAGCCAAATCCCGGCGCCACGACATCCCTGTGGCAGATTGCCGCTATTTTGGCCTATCCAGCAGTTGTGCCCGCCTGGGAAAACGCCTAGCTTAATCGCACCCTGGCATGAACCGTGATGAGTGTCCGTCTTGACTCCAGCGCCCGGCCTCAAGGCCTTGTCCACCCTGTTGATGCTGGCAGCTGCATGGCTGGCGGCACCGGCCTGGGCCGCCGAGACGATCGAGGTCAAGGTCGGTGCCGCGCATTTCCCACCCTACACCGTGCGACCCGAACAGGGCGCCGATACCGGCCTGCTACCGCAGTTGATCGACGCACTCAATACCTTGCAGGTCGACTACCGGTTCGTTCTTGTCCCCACGTCCATCCAGCGACGCTTCGGTGATTTCCAGCAGGGGCGTACCGACATGGCGATTTTCGAAAACCCGCAATGGGGCTGGCAGCAGATTGCGCACCAGAGCGTCGACATGGGGCTGGAAGATGCGGAAGTGTTCGTGGCCAGGCAGCGCGAAGGTCGTGACCAGCATTACTTCGATGACCTGCACGGCAAACGCTTGGCCCTGTTCAACGGTTACCACTACGCCTTCGCCAACTTCAATGCCGACCCGGCCTATTTGCGCCAGACCTTCGGCGCGACCCTGACCTATTCCCACGACAGCAACCTGTTGATGGTCCAGGCCGGACGGGCCGACATCGCTTTGGTCACCCGCTCCTACCTGAGCGACTTCATGACGCGTAACCCCGGCAGCCTCAATCAGTTGCTGACCTCCGAGCGCGTCGACCAGGTCTATCACCATTACGCGTTGCTGCGCCCCGGTGGCCCCATCAGCGCCAAGGCCTTTGCCGAACTGCTGCGCAACCTGCGCGACACTGGCCAGCTGGCGCGGATCTTCCAACCCTACCGCATCAGCGTGCAGGCTCCGGTCGACTAAATTCCCTTGGCATGGCCACGTTTTCCAAGTGAATCCATCTTTTTCCTGACCTGTGAGCCATGACCATGCCGTTCGATGCCGCTTCGCAGCCCCTGTCCGCGCCCCGCTGGCATGACCTGGGTGCCGATGAGACTGACCGCCAGCTAAGCCTCACCCTCGAAGGTCGACCTTTGATACAGGTCCGCCTGCAGCCCGGCGACCCCTTGCTCGTCCAACTCGTCAGTCTCTGCCCCGAGCGACCCCATCAGGCCCTGTGGGCAGCCTGCTATTGGTTGCTTGCCCGCGACCCGCAACGCCAACGCCTGGCCTGGCGTCTGCCAGAGGGCGCAGGGCAGGCCGTGTTTACCCAGGCACTGCTCAGCGGATTGTTACAGCAAAGCGAAACGCCCGAGGTGTTTCTGTGCGAACGCACGATGTTCTGGCAATTGCCGCAGCCTTGGCTGGGCGACTCGACCAGCGGTGTGTATCCGCAGCAGATGCAGATCAGCAACGGCAAGCGTCATCCCCGGCGTGCGCCTAAGCCGGTGGGCGAGGTGTACCGCCGTTTCGATGCCCGACTGGGCAGTTGGGTGTCGTTGCGCACCTTGGAGATCGACCGTGACCTGGAGCGCTTCAACCGTTGGCAGAACAATCCGCGCGTGGAGC
The DNA here is from genome assembly GCF_025377065.1 of Pseudomonas sp. HD6422. Lineage (NCBI taxonomy): Bacteria > Pseudomonadati > Pseudomonadota > Gammaproteobacteria > Pseudomonadales > Pseudomonadaceae > Pseudomonas > Pseudomonas sp. HD6422. The sequence goes on from NZ_JAHWIW010000029.1 coordinate 24,097, forward strand.
AGTTCTGGCAGGAGGGGGGCTCGCTTGAGCAGCACCGTGAGTACCTCGACAAGCTCGCGGCCGATCCGCACACCCTGACCTTGATCGGCTGTTTCGATGACCAGCCGTTCGCCTATTTCGAGGCGTATTGGGCCAAGGAGGACCGCATCGCGCCGTTCTACGGGGCCGACGACTACGACCGCGGCATCCACATGCTGGTGGGGGAGGAGTCGCACCGTGGGCCGCATAAAGTGGCCAGTTGGCTGTCGGCGTTGGTGCACTATCTGTTCCTCGACGACCCGCGTACCCAGCGGGTGGTGGCCGAGCCACGGGCGGACAATGGCAAGATGATCGGTTACATGCACGACCAGTGCTTCCATTGCGACAAGGAGTTCGACTTCCCACACAAACGCGCGGCGTTGATGATCCTTGGACGAGAGCGCTTCTTCGACCGTTGCACGCTGGTCTAGCGACAGTGGCTGGCGGGCCGCGCGCAGGCCCGCCGCCAGACAAGCGGTTCAGCCCTGGCGGCTGGCCGTCTTGCGGCAATGCACCAGGGCATCGCGGATCATGAAGTTGACCAGGGTCGGGGAGACGCCGAGTTCCTTGGCGATGTCCTTCTGCGGCACGCCGTGCAGGCGGTACATCTCGAAGGCATAGCGGGTGCGTTGGGGCAGGTCGTCGAGGGCGTCGGCGATGTGTTCCAGGGCCGCCAGGTTGATATGGGTGGTCTCCGGCGATGCGTTCTGGATCACCACGTTCAGCCCCTCTTCTTCACTGCCTGAGTATTTCAGCTCCATCGCCTGCTTGCGATAGTGGTCGATCGCCAGGTTGCGCACGATCTGGAACAGGTAGCTGAGCTGGGCCTTGAACGACGAGGTGATCTGCGGCGCGGCGCCAAGCCGGAAGAACGCATCCTGGACCACATCCTCGGCGCGGGACCGGCAGCCGGTGATCCGTGCCGCGATCTTGACGAGGATGTTGCGGTTGTCGACGAACGCTTGCAGCAACGGTGAATCGCACTTACTTGTGGATAGTTGTTCCGCCATGGAAATCACCTAGTCTCTGGTAGGAAAGGGAGCACCCTCGACAGGGAAGCTTCCTACGACGAGCGACAAACTAGGCAATATGATAATGATTGTCAAATGCGAAAAGTAATGAATGTCTATTCGTTTCGGCTCTAAGCGCGGCGAGCTGGCGCCCCGAAGCCGGGGCGCCCCGTTCGATCAGCGTTTGCCGAGAATCCTGCCCAATACCTCAGGTTGCGGCGCCCCTTGCTGGGTTTGCAGGTTGCCGTTCTCATCCTGATAGAAAATCGCCGGAGTGGCCTGCAAGCCCAGCTCCTCGAGCAACGCCATGTTGCCTGCGAGCTTTGCCTGGACGGCTGGCGGTATCTCGTTCAGCGCCTTGAGGGTGCTGGCCTTGCCAGCTTTTTCGTGCTGCTGCAGCGCCTTGGCTGGATCCTTCGCCGCCAGCAGTGCTGCCGACTTGCCGGGGCTGTCCTCGCGAATGATGCCGACCATGATATGGCGAAGCTGCACCTTGCCCGACTCGACCCAGGGCCGCGCCTGCTCCCAGAACATGTTGCAGTAGGGGCAGTTCGGATCGCTGAACAGGTACACCACCCGCGGTGCATCGGCCTTGCCATCGGCGATCCAGGCGGCCTTTTCCATTTTTGCCCAGATAGCCTTGCTCATCGGCGCGTATACCAGTTTCTGCAACGGCTCGGCACTCAGGTCGCGGCCTTGCTCGTCGAACAAGCTCCCGACCAGCACGTGCTTGCCGTTGGGCGTCAGGTAGAACGCGATGCCGTTGTTGCGGTACTCGGCGGCGTAGCCGCGCAAGCCATCGGGGGCATCGAAGCTGCCTTTGATCACGGCGCCTTTGGCCTGCAGTTGCTGGATCGCCTTGGGCAGTTCTTCGGCCTGCAGGGGCGGTGCGGCCAGCGCAGCCAGGGTCAGGGGGAGCAGTGCAGTGAGTCGCATGTCAGTTTCCTTGTACGGCAGGGGCGGGCGCTGCGGCCCGTTCGAAAGGTTCCAGGGCATGGCGCAGGCTGCCCCGGGAGAGTTCGCCCAGGTGACTGCCGATCAGCCGCCCGTTGGCGTCGTAGAACAATGTGGTGGGCAAGGCCATCGAGCCGACGCGCTGAGCCAGTTGGCCGCTGCCGTCGAACAGCACATGGCTCAGGCTCAGGCCAGTGGTGGCGAGGAAGGTGCTGACGGTTTCCGGGGTCTCGCCTTGGTTGACGAACACGAAGCGCACGTGCGGATACTCGCCCTGGGCTTTCTGCAGCACCGGCATTTCCCGCCGACAGGGTGGGCACCAGCTGGCCCAGATATTGATGACCAGCGGCTGGCCACGGTACGTCTGCAGCGCCACCGGCTGTCCGCTGGCCGTGCGCAGGCTCAGGTCGGGTAGTTCGGTACCTTTGCTGTACAGGTGGCTTCCCAGGCTCGTCAGGCCCCAGAACAATGCACCGCTGAACAGCGCCCAGCCTAGCGATCGGCGCAGGCCCGGTTGGCGCCAGCCCTGCCACGCGGCGCCCAGCACCAGCCCGGCCAAGCCCGGCCAGAGCAGGAAGCCGCCGTCGCGGATGTCGATGATTTGCAGCGGCTCATCACGGTACATCGGCCAATAGGCCACCACGAAGCCCAGGCGGGCGCACGCCAAGCCGATCAGGAACAGGTTGAACAGCGCCGACTCGGGACTTTCGCCACCACGTCGGGCGACCCACCAGCCGACCAGGCAGGCGATGCCCAGGGCACTCAACAGCAGTAGATGGTTGAGGGCCATGGTCAAGGGGCCCAAGGTTACCGTCAGCATCAGCCCTGGCTCCGCGTCTGAGTCCAATGGTCGAGGAAAGACCGTGCATCCACCTCCCCGGTGATGCGTCGGGCCCGTCGCTCTTCACCCTGCGGATCGATCCACAGGATGCTGGGCGGCCCAGGGACCTGGTAGCGTTGCAGCAGTTCGCGGCTGGCCGGGGCATCGGCGGTCACGTCCAGGCGCAGCAGACGCACCCCGGCGAGGCTGGCCTGGACATCGGGTCGGGCGAACACGTTCTTTTCCATCACCTTGCAGGCCACGCACCAATCGGCATAGTAGTCGAGCATCACCCACTGGCCCTGGGCCTTGGCTTCGTCCAATTGGCGTTGCAGGTCCTGCGGCTGGCTGACAGTGACGAAGTGGTCTTCGCGCTGTTGCAGCGCCGCCGGTGCCGTTCCGGCGAACGGGCGCAACGGTTGCCAGAGGTCGTCGCCCCCAGCAGCGGCGCCGACCAGTAGCAGGCCGCCCCAGAGCGCGCCGAGCAGTGGCACCGCACGCAGCGCGGGCAGGCGCTGCAAGGCTGGCCAGGTGGCCCAACCCAGGGCGATCAACCAGGCGCCGCTCAAGGCCAGCAGCAGGGGGGCGTCGAGCAGGCTGCGCACGGTATACAAGGCCATGGCCAGGAACACGAAGCCAAACACGCCCTTGACGCGGTTCATCCAGGCACCGGGGCGGGGCAGGTAGCGGTTGCCCAGGGTCACCAGCAACAGCAGCGGTACGCCCATGCCCAGGCCCAGGCTGAACAGCACCAACGCGCCTTGCAGCACATCGCCGCTTTGCGCGATGTACAGCAAGGCGCCGGCCAGCGGTGCGGTCATGCACGGCCCCAACAGCAACCCGGAGAGTGCCCCGAGCAGCGCTGCGCCATAGACGTTGCCGCCGCGAGTACCTTGTCCGGCGCGGTCCAGCCGGTCGCGCAGGGCAGCTGGCAATTGCAGTTCGAAAGCGCCGAACATCGGCAGCGCGAGCACCACGAACAACGCCGCCAGGCTAGCCAGCAACCAGGGCTGCTGCAGCCAGGCTTGCAGGCTGGCGCCCAGCAGCGCGGCGATCACCCCGAGGCCGGCATAGACCAGCGCCATGCTCAGCACGTAGACCCCGGCCAGCAGCCAGCCGCGGCGGGCACTGGCACCGTTGCCAAGCACCAGGCCGGCGAGAATCGGCAACATCGGCAGCGAGCAAGGGGTGAATGCCAGCAGCAGGCCGAGACCGAAGAAGGCCAGCAGGCTCCAGGCCAGGCTGGCCTGTTGCAGGTCGCCGGCCAGGGCCTGGTCGCTGGCTTGTTCGCCGGCTGGGGCGACGGGCGCCGCGGCACTGCCGTCCAGGTCGATCACCGTGGTCTGCGGTGGATAGCACAGCCCGGCATCGGCGCAACCCTGCCAACCCAGGCGCAATTGGCCCTTGGCGTCGGCCGGTATCAGCAGTTCGAGCTGGTCACGATACACCGCGCTGTCGCCGAAGAACTCGTCGTGGTGGTTGAGCGCCGCTGGCAACGGCGGACGCTGCGCTTCGGTCAGCCCATCGAACTTCAAGCGCTTCTGGTAGAGGTAGTAGCCCGGCTTGATCTGGAAGTACAGGCGCATCTGGCCATCGGCCTGGCGGTCGTGGTTGAGCACGAAGGCTTCCTGGACCGGCAGGAAATCGGGTTTGACATCGAATGGATTGGCCTGCAGCGGGCCGGCCAGGAGGAAAGTCAGAAAGAGTAGGATGACGCGCATGTCTTCGCCTTGGCAGAGCTGTAAGTGTGGCCATCCTGGCCGTCGCCGATTAACCCAAGGTTAACCCGGTCTGACAGCCGTGGCGCAGGCGGTGTAGGGCCCGCTGGCGACCGCTACCCGGTGGCTGCGACAAAGGTTCATAATCCCCCCTTAATCCGCCCATAGTGCAATGCCCCTCACCTCATCCTGGGAGCTTTCACCATGCACGTTCTGCTCTGCGAGGACGACGACCTGATCGCCAGCGGTATCTGCGCCGGCCTCACTGCCCAGGGCTTGACCGTGGACCGGGTGGCCACGGCCGCCAGCGCGCGGGCCATGCTTCAGGCCGCGCAATTCGATGTGATGATCCTCGACCTGGGCTTGCCCGACGAGGATGGCCTGAAGCTGCTGCGCCGCCTGCGCCAGCAGGGCGAGTCCTTGCCTGTTCTGGTGCTCACTGCCCGCGACGCGGTCACCGACCGGGTCGATGGTTTGCAGGCCGGTGCCGACGACTACCTGCTCAAACCGTTCGACCTGCGTGAACTGGCTGCGCGTCTGCATACGCTGTTGCGCCGGGTGGCTGGACGAGCGGTGAATGTCATCGAACATGGACCGTTGCAGTACGACCCCAGTAGCTGCGAAGCGACCTTGGCCGGTCAGCCGGTCGACCTGTCGCGACGGGAACAGGCCTTGCTCCAGGCACTGTTGCAGAACCCGGGCCGGGTGCTCTCCAGCGAACAGCTCAAGGATTGCGTCTATGGCTTTGGCGACGAGGTGGAGAGCAACGCCCTGAACGTCCATATTCACCACCTGCGACGCAAGCTCGGCAACGGTATCGTCGAGACTGTGCGGGGCCTGGGCTACCGCCTTGGCCCAGCCCAGGCCCCGGGGCAGGTGGCCCCATGAGCCTGCGTGTGCGCCTGAGCCTGATCCTCGGCAGCGCCTTCGTGATCATCTGGGTGCTGACGGCGGCCTGGATGCTGCGCGACCTGCGCCAGCAGATGATGTTTTCCCTCGATCAGCGTCTGGTGGCGTCGGCACGCATGGTCGCCGGCCTCATCGACCAGCTGCCGCAACCGCTGGCAGCCAAAGGTGAGGATGCGCATTTTTCCGCCGACCAGTTCAGCGTGCCGGATGGCATGGCTTGCCAGGTCAGTTCGCTGCGCGGCGAGATTCTCGCCAGTAACCACAAGCATGATGGCGCCATGGACGACGAGCGCAGTGGCTTCCGTGACCAGACCATCGACGGTGCATCCTGGCGGACTTTCACCTTCAATCATGGTGATGTGCGTATCACCACGGCCGATCGCCACCAGGAGCGCGAAGCGCTGAACCAGTCGATCCTGCTGGCGGCCTCGGCGCCGGTGCTGATGGCACTGCTGGGTAGCCTCGGTATGCTCTGGATCGGTCTGGGCAAAGGCCTGGAGCCGCTCAATCGCATGCGCGATGCGTTGCGTCGCCGGCGTGCCGATAGCGTCGAGCCATTGCAGGTGACCGGCCTGCCCAGCGAACTGCAACCGCTGCTGGAGACGCAGAACCAACTGTTCTTGCGCATCGCCCAGACCCTAGAGCGCGAGCGGCGCCTGACCGACGACGCCGCCCACGAGCTGCGCAGCCCGTTGACCGCGATCAAGACGCACCTGCAGGTGGCCCGCATGACCGACGGCAGTGTCCGCGAGCAGGCTCTGGAACATGCCGAGCAAGGTGCCGATCGCATGCACCGGACCTTGGAGCAATTGCTCATGCTGGCCCGGGTCGAGGGTAGCCTGTCGTTCGAGGATGGCGTGCAATGCAGCGCCGAGCAGGTGGTGCGCCAGGCGGTCGAGGATGCTGGCGGTGGCGATAATCGGCGAATCGTCTTGCACCTGCCCGAGCAAGCAGCGCGTATCTACCTGAGCATGCCGGCACCGCTGGCGGTGGCGGCGCTGCGCAATCTGCTCGACAACGCCTTGCGCCATGGTGGCGACAGTGCGGTGGAACTCGATGTGCAGATGGCCGATGGGCAGGTCGGGTTCGTGGTTCGCGATCATGGGCCTGGCATTGCCGAAGCGGATCTGCAGCACCTGACCGAGCGTTTCTGGCGCCATGGTCAGAGCAGCGGTTGCGGGCTGGGGCTGGCGATCGTGCAGGCTATCGTCCAGCGCTGTGCCGGCAGTTTGCGTTTCGAGAGCCAGGGTGACGGCCTGAGGGTGCTGTTGCAGATGCCAGCTCGCTCGGCCAGCTGAGCGCAGGGCGCTGTCGGGGGAGCGGTTGCTGAGAATCATTATAATTTGTAAGATTGCACGCTGATATCACTCAGTCCCGCAACCCTGCACACCGACGTCGGGCAGGGCGACGCCAGGTGCCATCGTGGAACATTACTATCGCGAATTGGTGAGTTTTCTCTCGTCGCGCCTGGGTAGCCGCCAGGCGGCCGAGGATGTTGCCCATGATGCCTACCTGAGAGTGCTGGAGCGTACCGACAGCCAGCAGATCGAGCACCCGCGGGCGTTTCTGTACCGCACTGCGCTCAACCTGGTGGTCGATCGGCACCGCCGACACCAGGTTCGTCAGGCCGAATCTCTCGATGTGCTCGATCTCGACGAGCAATGGCATGGCCCAGCATTGACCCTCGACATGCAGCGCGATCAGCGACTGGCCTTGATGCAGAAGGCCCTCGATGAACTCAGTGGCGCGTGCCGCGACTGCTTTCTGCTGCGCAAGCTCGATGGCCTGTCGCACCAGCAGATCGCCGACCGCTTGGGTATTTCCCGCAGCCTGGTGGAAAAGCACATCGTCAATGCCATGAAGCACTGCCGCTTGCGTATGCGCCAGTGGGAGTCGTGAAACACGTTACGAACGCGAAGCGAAAATTAGTCTGCCAACAACTTGCGTTCTGCCTGTTTGACGACAACTATCAATGAAGACCCCACCGGAGACTGCCGGTCGGTAGCCTGCACGGGCGCAGTTCAGGTCAAGGAGTTTCGCTCATACCCACTGCCCAGGCCCGATCATGACGAACAAATCGTTGCGCATCCTCATAGCCGAAGAACACCCGGACCAGTGCCTGCAACTGGAGAAGATGCTCAATCGGCTGGGCTATTACCGCATCGCCCCCGTGGCCAGTTTCGAGGAGTTGCAGCGCCTGGTGCATTGCGCCCTGCAACCGTTCAACCTGCTGCTTGGCAGCATCGAACTGGGTAACCATGCCGGTGTCGACATGGCACGTTTCTGCCGGGTCAACACACAGATCCAGCATGCCTTGCTGTATCGCCCGCAGCATGTGACGGTCCCGGCCGTGCCGCCTGGGCAGCGCCAGGCGGTGAACGTTAGCCTGCCGCAGGTGCCGGATAACGAAGCCCTGGCGTCGTTCATGGCGATCATCGATGCACCACTGCTGATCGGCACGCTCGAACTGCCGCCCGCGGTCTCTGGGCGGGCGGGACATCTGCATTCGGCAGCGCGCCTGGGTCAGACGGTATTCCACCGCTAAGACGAGTCCATTGGCCAAAGGGCCGACGGCATTTGCTATCCTCTGGGCCTTTGCCGATCTTGCGGACCCTGCCATGCCTGTCATCGATACCGCCCGCCAGCCCCGGTTCAGCCGCGGCGACCACCGGACCTTGGGTCTGGCGGCCCTGGGCGGTGCCCTGGAAATCTATGATTTCATCATCTTCGTTTTCTTCGCCCTGACGCTCAGCCAGCTGTTCTTTCCGCCACAGATGCCGGAGTGGCTGCGTCTGCTGCAGAGCTTCGGGATCTTCGTCACCGGCTACCTGGCAAGACCGCTGGGTGGCATCCTCATGGCCCATTTCGCTGACCACCTGGGACGCAAGCGCGTCTTCAGCCTGAGCATCCTGATGATGGCGCTGCCGTGCCTGTTGATCGGGCTGATGCCCACCTATGCCGACATCGGATATGCCGCGCCGCTGATCCTGCTGGCCCTGCGTATCCTGCAGGGTGCTGCGGTCGGCGGCGAGGTCCCCAGCGCCTGGACCTTCGTTGCCGAGCATGCTCCGCCCGGTCGGCGCGGTTATGCCCTGGGCTTCCTGCAGGCGGGGCTGACCTTCGGTTACCTGCTGGGGGCGTTGACGGCGACCTTGCTGGCGCAAGTCTTCACGGCGCAGGAGATCCTCGACTACGCCTGGCGCTACCCCTTCCTGCTGGGCGGCGTGTTCGGCGTGATCGGCGTGTGGCTGCGCCGCTGGTTGAGCGAGACGCCGGTGTTCCTGGCGCTGCGTGAACGTCAGGAACGGCCGGTGGCCTTCCCGTTGCGCCAGGTGCTGGGCGAGCATCGTCAGGCGCTGATTCCCGCAGCCCTGCTGACCTGCGTGCTGACGTCGGCGGTGGTGGTGCTGGTGGTGATCACACCGACGGTGATGCAGCAACGCTTCGGCATGAGCGCCGGACATACCTTTGCCCTGAGCAGCGTCGGTATCGTGTTCCTCAATATCGGCTGCGTGCTCGCCGGGCTGCTGGTCGATCGCGTGGGCGCCTGGCGAGCGCTCATGCTCTACAGCGTGCTGCTGCCTATGGGCATCGGTGCGCTCTACGCAAGTCTGGTCGGACAGTGGGGCGCGACTTGGCTAGCCTACGCACTGGCCGGCCTGTCCTGCGGTGTGGTGGGGGTGGTGCCGTCGGTCATGGTTGGCTTGTTCCCGGCGCAGATCCGGGTGTCGGGGATCTCGTTCACTTACAATGTGGCCTATGCGTTGTGGGCCAGTACCACGCCGCTGGCGCTGATTGCCTTGATGCCTTGGAGTCCTTGGGTGTGCGTCGGCTTCTGTTTGATCATGGGGGCGGTCGGATTGTTGACGGCCTGGTACTTCGGGCGCCGTGAGTCGCTGGCATTCGGCGCCGAGCCGATGTCGATCATGTGCGTTGAAAAATAGGGGTAGGGCTCAGCTTGGCGATTGCTGGGGAGCGTAGATCGAGCGCTAGAAGCGCCACGGCGAACACCCACGAAAAAGCCCCTGGCTCTCGCGAGTCGGGGGCTTTTTCGTGGCGGCAGCCTTACATGTTCGGGTAGTTCGGCCCGCCGGCGCCTTCAGGGGTCACCCAGGTGATGTTCTGGGCCGGGTCCTTGATGTCGCAGGTCTTGCAGTGCACGCAGTTCTGCGCGTTGATCTGGAATCGCTTGCTGCCGTCTTCCTGGCTGACCACTTCGTACACACCCGCAGGGCAGTAGCGCTGGGCCGGCTCGTCGTACAGCGGCAGGTTGCTGGCGATCGGCACGTTCGGATCGGTCAGCTTCAGGTGGCAGGGCTGTTCCTCCTCGTGGTTGGTGCTGGAGAGGAACACCGAGCTGAGCTTGTCGAAGCTGAGCTTGCCGTCGGGCTTGGGGTAGTCGATCTTTTTCGAGTCCGCCGCGAGTTTGAGGCAGGCGTAGTCCGGCTTGGTGTCGTGCAGGGTGAACGGCAGCTTGCCACCGAACCAGTTCTGGTCGACGTAGTTGAACGCACCGCCCAGCAAGGGGCCGAACTTGTGCAGTGCAGGGCCGAAGTTGCGGCTGGCGAACAGCTCCTCATACAGCCAACTGGCCTTGAAGGCACTGACGTAGCCATTGAGCAGGTCGCCACCCTCGCTGCCGGCGATCAGGGCGTCGGCCACGGCGTCGGCGGCGAGCATACCGGACTTCATCGCGGTGTGGCTGCCCTTGATCTTGGAGAAGTTCAGGGTGCCGAGATCGCAGCCGATCAGCGCGCCTCCGTTGAAGACCATCTTCGGCAGCGAGTTCAGGCCGCCCTTGCAGATGGCGCGGGCGCCGTAGCTGATGCGCTTGCCGCCTTCGAGGTACTGACTCATCACCGGGTGGTGCTTGAGGCGCTGGAATTCATCGAACGGCGACAGATATGGGTTGGAGTACGACAGGTCGACGATCAGGCCGACCACCACCTGGTTGTTTTCCAGGTGATAGAGGAATGAGCCGCCGGTATTCTCGGCGCTCATCACATCCAGCGGCCAGCCGGCGGTGTGAACCACCAGGCCTTGCTCGTGCTTGGCCGGGTCGATCTCCCAGATTTCCTTGAGGCCGATGCCGTAGTGCTGGACATCCGACTCGTTGTCGAGGTCGAAGCGCTTGATCAGCTGCTTGCCGATATGGCCGCGGCAGCCTTCGGCGAACAGGGTGTACTTGGCGCGCAGTTCCATGCCCGGGGTGTACAGGCCGTCCTTGGGGTTGCCTTCGCGGTCGACGCCCAGGTCTCCGGTGACGATGCCGCGGACCACGCCGTTTTCATCGAACAGCGCTTCCTGGGCGGCGAAGCCTGGGTAGATTTCCACGCCGAGGTTCTCGGCCTGCTGGGCCAGCCAGCGGCACAGGTTACCCAGGGAGATGATGTAGTTGCCCTGGTTGTGCATGGTCTTGGGCACGAACAGGTCGGGGACCTTGGTCGAGCTGCCGGCATCCTTGAGCACGTAGATATCGTCGCGCTTGACCTCGGTGTTGAGCGGGGCGCCGAGTTCTTTCCAGTCGGGGAACAATTCGTTCAGGGCGCGGGGTTCGAACACCGCGCCGGAGAGGATATGTGCACCAACTTCCGAACCTTTTTCGACCACGCAGACGCTGATCTCGCTACCGGCTTCGGCGGCCTTCTGCTTCAGGCGGCAGGCGGCGGACAGGCCGGCGGGGCCTGCGCCGACGATGACCACGTCGAATTCCATGTATTCGCGTTCCACTGGTTCTCTCCTACTCATCAAGGCTCGTGCTGTTGCTTGGTCTTATTGGGTGCTGGACGTTCGTGCGCGGCTCGGCATCGGGGCCCGCGGCGGGGCCTGGCTGTAGCTGCGAAAAAGACGGACTACACCGTTTTTGTCCTGGCGCGCATTATATCTACACCACGTGGCGGGTCCAATACAAACGTTTGTTTGAAATTGCCGCAGGCCAGTAAAATCACAGGAAGGCGGCTGGAGGGTGACCGATTTGCCGTATTGACCGGATGGGGTGTTACGGTCAAGATACGAGCGGTTTTACGCTCGCCGTAGGCTGATCGTCGGGCGCAGGTGTACCCCTAAAGACCAGGCGTGGAGCAGGCTGTCTGGGCCAGAACGTGTTTTGTAGTGGAGTCTACACGCCACGACAGAAAATGACCCGCGGGTTTTTGCCGCGGCGGTCGAACAGAGACTGTTCGGTCACGTGAAGGTCGCTCCGTCCGGTTCGTTTTTAGAGGTGCCCTTGTACCCACGCGCATCGCCAGGGCATGGCCCCAGGCGACATTCTATTCACCGGAGAGTAACGAGGAATCCATGAAGGTTCTTGTAGCTGTCAAACGAGTGGTCGACTACAACGTCAAGGTTCGCGTCAAGGCGGATAACTCCGGCGTCGACCTTGCAAACGTCAAGATGTCCATGAACCCCTTCTGCGAAATCGCCGTGGAAGAAGCCGTACGCCTGAAAGAGAAGGGCGTGGCCAGCGAGATCGTCGTCGTTACCATCGGCCCGACCGCTGCCCAGGAGCAACTGCGTACCGCCCTGGCTCTGGGTGCTGACCGGGCCATTCTGGTCGAAGCTGCCGAAGAGCTGAATTCCCTGGCCGTGGCCAAGGCACTGAAAGCCGTTGTCGACAAGGAACAGCCGCAGTTGGTGATCCTCGGCAAGCAGGCCATCGACAGTGACAACAACCAGACCGGCCAGATGCTGGCTGCGCTGACCGGCTTCGCCCAGGGCACTTTCGCCTCCAAGGTGGAAGTGGCTGGCGACAAGCTCAATGTCACCCGTGAAATCGATGGCGGCCTGCAGACCGTTGCACTGAACCTGCCAGCCATCGTCACCACCGACCTGCGCCTGAACGAGCCACGCTACGCGTCGCTGCCGAACATCATGAAGGCCAAGAAGAAGCCGCTGGAGACCGTGACTCCAGACGCGCTGGGCGTATCGCTGACCTCCACCAACAAGACCGTGAAGGTTGAAGCCCCGGCTGCCCGCAGCGCTGGCATCAAGGTCAAATCGGTGGCCGAACTGGTCGAGAAGCTGAAGAACGAAGCGAAGGTAATCTAAATGACTATCCTGGTTGTCGCTGAATACGAAGCCGGTGCCGTAGCCCCGGCCACCCTGAACACTGTCGCCGCTGCCGCCAAGATCGGTGGTGATATCCACGTTCTGGTCGCTGGCCAGAACGTGGGCGGCGTCGCCGAATCCGCGGCCAAGATCGCTGGCGTGGCCAAGGTGTTGGTCGCTGATAACGCGGCCTACGCCCATGTGCTGCCGGAAAACGTCGCGCCGCTCATCAAAGAGCTGGCCAGCGGTTACAGCCACGTGCTGGCCCCGGCCACCACCAATGGCAAGAACATCCTGCCGCGCGTTGCTGCGCTGCTGGACGTCGACCAGATCTCCGAGATCATCTCGGTCGAGTCCGCCGACACCTTCAAGCGCCCGATCTACGCCGGTAACGCCATTGCCACCGTGCAATCGAGCGCTGCGATCAAGGTCATCACCGTGCGTACCACCGGCTTCGACGCCGTGGCCGCCGAAGGTGGTTCGGCTGCCGTCGAGGCCGTCGGTGCCGCCCATGACGCCGGTATCTCGAGCTTTGTCGGCGAAGAGCTGGCCAAGTCCGATCGCCCAGAGCTGACCGCTGCCAAGATCGTCGTCTCCGGCGGTCGCGGCATGGGCAATGGTGACAACTTCAGCCACCTGTACAGCCTGGCCGACAAGCTCGGCGCTGCTGTCGGTGCCTCGCGCGCCGCGGTCGACGCGGGCTTCGTGCCTAACGACATGCAGGTCGGCCAGACCGGCAAGATCGTCGCCCCGCAGCTGTACATCGCCGTCGGTATCTCCGGCGCGATCCAGCACCTGGCAGGCATGAAGGACTCCAAGGTGATCGTGGCGATCAACAAGGACGAAGAGGCGCCGATCTTCCAGGTGGCCGACTACGGGCTGGTCGCCGACCTGTTCGAAGCCGTTCCGGAGCTGGAAAAGCTGGTCTGATCCGGCTGCTTCACTTATAAAGAAGCCCGGCCCTCGTCATGAGGGCCGGGTTTTTTTTGCGGTATCGGCACGGGCCTCATCGCCGATGAATACGAACGAGGAGTGAAGGATGGTGTTATCCAAAGCGGGCAGGGTGCTGGCATGCATGACTGCGCTGCTGTCTCCCCTGGCGCTGGCGGCAGGCAAGTGCGAGCGCCTGGTGGCCACCGGCAGCCCGGATGCGCCGCCGTACTCCTGGCAGGACCCGAAGGACCCGCGCCATCTGATCGGGGCCAATGTCGACCTGTTGCGCCAGGTGGCCAGCGAGCTCGGTATCAAGGTCGAGGTGCTGCACGCCGGCAAGCGCGACCAGGCCCTGGAGGAAGTGCGCAGCGGGCGCATCGATCTGTTGCTCGATACGCCCATGCAGGTCGAGCAACTCACCGCGCTCGACTACATTCATCCACCGTTGCTGCTCAACGAATACCTGGTATGGACCCGCCATGATGGGCAGGTGGTGTTCGACGGTCCTGCAGACCTGGCCCGTTACCAGGGCAGCCTCTCCGAACGGGCGCGGTTGACGCCGGCGTTCGACGCGTTCGCCAAGGCCCAGCTGCATCTGGTGGTCGCGCAGAACCTGACCCAGGCGTTCCAGAAGCTGGTATTGGGGCAGGTCGATTATGTGCTGGCCGGTCGCTATGCGGGCATGGCGATGACCCAGGGCCTCGGTATGAGCAATGACCTGATCGCCCGTGGTCTACCGGTGGACCGTCCAGGCTTGTATCTGGCGGTTTCGCATAATTCGGCCTGCAACGACAGCTGGCTGCGTGGGCAGTTGGCGAAAAAACTGACAGAATTGCCGATCTCCGGTACGTCCGACGCCGTGTTGCAGCGCAACGTCGAGCGCTGGAAAGCGCAGATGCAGCTTTCCCCGGACGCCCCCAAACAGTAGGAAGCGTGTGTGAGAACCCAATCACTGATCCTTGCCGCGGCCATGTTCGGCCTGGCCGGCTGCGCCAACGACCCGGCGCCCAACGAACAGATGCGCATTGCCGAGCAGGCGCTGGAGCAGGCCAAGGCGGTCGGCGCCACCGAGGACAACCCGGCATTCAAGATGGCCAGCGACAAGCTCGATCGGGCCAGGAGCAACATGCTCGGAGAAAGCTATCGCGACGCACGCATGCGTGCCGAGCAAGCCGAACTGGATGCTCGCCTGGCCGAGGCCCAGGTCCTCAATCAGAAGAGCGATGAGCAGCTCGCAGTGTTGCAGTCGCGGATCAAGCGTTTGCGCAAGCAGTTGGAGGTGCAGCCATGATGGGTGCCAAACCAATGGCCGCGCTGGCCCTTATGGTGCTGACGGCGGGCTTGCAAGGCTGCGCCAGTCAGCGCAGCGAGGCGGCCCTGGACGAGGCTGCGGCCAGCTTCCAGAAGGTCAAGGACGATGCCGATGTGCTGCGCAGTGCGCCGCGTGACGTCATCCGCGCGGGTGAGTCGTTGTCCCGCGCCGAGCGCTTGTCGAGCTATGTGGGCACGGGCAGTGATGTGCGCCACTACGCCTATCTGAGCCAGCGCTACAGCGAGATCGCCAGCGAGCATGCCAAGTTGGCCCTGAATCAGGAGCGCCGGGCCAAGCTCGACCTTGAGCGTCAGCGCCTGCAGTTGGCGCTGCGCGAGGCCAAGCTGGCCAGCGTGCAACAGCAGGGTAAATGGGTCGAGTCGCAAATCGCCGCACTGGCTTCCGAGCAGGCTGATCGTGGTCTGGTCATG
The DNA here is from genome assembly GCF_025377065.1 of Pseudomonas sp. HD6422. NCBI lineage: Bacteria > Pseudomonadati > Pseudomonadota > Gammaproteobacteria > Pseudomonadales > Pseudomonadaceae > Pseudomonas > Pseudomonas sp. HD6422. Next base: position 39,249 of record NZ_JAHWIW010000029.1, read on the forward strand.
ACCCTGAGCGATGTGCTGTTCGACACCGGGCGTGCCGATCTGAAGAACTCGGCCAGCCGTACCGTGCTCAAGCTGGTTCAGTTCCTTCAATTGAACCCGCGTCGTGTGGTGCGTATCGAGGGCTACACCGACAGCACCGGTGCGCCGGAGGACAATCTCAAGCTGTCCCGTGACCGCGCCCAGGCCGTGGCCGACATGCTGGTGGATCTGGGTATAGACGAGAAGCGCCTGCAGGTCGAAGGCTACGGCGACCAATATCCTATCGAGGCCAACGCTTCGGAGCGGGGCAGAGCACAGAACCGTCGTGTGGAAATCGTGTTCTCCGATGACAAGGGCAGACTCGCGCCGGCGCGCTGAAGTCGTCAGGGTGTCTCGGCGTGTCATTCGTCTCGTTCGTTAGTGGTTGACTGTACGGTTGGCTATTCTGCAATCTGTGCCAGTACACTTTGCAACTGTTACGGTATCCTCTACCGTCAGTGAGCCACACAAGAACAACGAGCCTGTCTGCGCGCCGAGATCTCGCCATGACCAACCTGCTGCTCTACCAGCGTATTGCCCAGCAACTTGCCGATGATATCCGTCGGGGTGTCTATCAGCCCGGCGAGCGAGTGCCTTCGGTACGCAAGATGAGTGCCCAGCTCAACGTCAGCCACGCCACGGTCTTGCAGGCTTACGCCAATCTGGAAGATCAGGGGCTGATCCGGGCACGCCCGCAGTCGGGCTACTACGTGCACCAGACGCCGGCCCTGACCGCGCAGACGCCCGACATCGCGCGCGTCGAGCGGCCCGGCCTGGTCACCCGTGCCAGTATCATCCAGCAGGTGCTCACCGAAGCTCGTCGAGATGGCGTGTTCCCGTTCGGCGCGGCGGTGCCCCACGTCGACTATCTGCCGGTGCGTGCCCTGCACCAGCAGATCGCCAAGGTCACTCGTTTCCACAGTCCGCGCGCGTTCAGCTATATGTTCAGCCCGGGATTCGAGCCGTTGCGCCGGCAGATCGCGATCCGCATGCGCGATGCTGGCGTGTTGGTCGATCCGCGGGAAGTAGTGGTCACCCATGGTTGCGTCGATGCCTTGCAGATGTCGTTGCGTGTGCTCACCCGGCCTGGCGATCTGATCGCTGCCGAATCGCCAACCTACTATGGCTTGCTGCAGTTGGCTGACCTGCTCGGCCTCAAAGTGATCGAGATTCCCAGTGACCCGTCCACGGGCATCAGTCTGGAGGCGCTGCAACTGGCGGCCAACCAGTGGTCGATCAAGGCGTTGGTGCTGACCACGCGCTTGAGTAACCCGCTGGGCGGCACCATGCCGGAGGAACGACAGAAACAGTTGTTGCGGCTGGCCTCGGACTACGACATCCAGGTGGTCGAGGACGATATCTACGGCGAGCTGATGTTCGAGCAGGGCAAGACCAAGGCGCTCAAGGCCTTCGACCGGCTGGATCGGGTCATCTACTGCTCGAGCTTCTCCAAGACCTTGTCGCCCGGCGTGCGGGTGGGTTGGATGATTGCCGGGCGCTATCAGGAAGAGATCCAGCGCCTGCAGACCTTCACCACTCACTCGGCGTGCAGCGTGACGCAAATGGGTGTAGCGGCTTACCTGGAGAACGGCGGCTACGACCGGCATCTGCGCTACATCCGCCAGGAATACCGCAAGAACCTCAGTGCCTATCAGTTGGCAGTGCAACAACATTTCCCTGAAGGCACGCAGATGACCCGGCCCACGGGCGGCTTCATCCTCTGGGTGAGCCTGCCGGGGCGGGTCAACACTCAGGAGTTGCATGTGCGTGCGTTGGAACAGGGCATCAGCATCGCGCCGGGGCTGATCTTCAGCAATACCGAGCAGTTCAACCACTGTATCCGCCTCAATTGCGGGATTCCCTGGAATAAGGAGGCCGAGCGTGCGGTGATCACCTTGGGCCTGTTGGCTCAGCAATTGTGCAGGGAGTCGACAGGTTCGCCGTTGTAGTCTTGCCAGCGGGCCGCGGAACGGAGAGCATACGCACTTTTCCAGTCTGCCCATCGGTAACCATGAATCTGTTGCGCGCTTTTGCTTTTGCCGTATGCCTCGTGCCAGTCTGCCTGTCGGGTGGTATGGCGGTGGCTGCGCAACCAGCGGCGCAGGCGGCTCCATCCAAGGTCAAGCCTGCGCAGAAAACGGTGCAGAAGAAGAGCCAGTCGGTGCCCAGAAAAGCGGCGAAACCTGCCAGCGCCAAGCGCAAGACTGCCAAGCCCGTCAGCAAGGCGGTCGCCAAGCCGCTGCCCAAGCCCAAGCTCGACCTCAGTCTGCCGGTGGAAATGGTCAATGATCTCGAGCCCAGCCTCGGCAGCAAGACCGGGCGTCGCAAACCTTTGCTGCCATCGATGTTTCCCAGTAAGCCGGTAGAAGACGACAGCCCCTTCCAGCTCAATGGCCGGCTCATCAGCAACGAAATGCAGCTTCAACTGCGCAACGACAGCCGCCGTGATGTGGAAGGGGCGGCGATCGAGTTCGAGTACCGCCAATAGCCTGGGGCAACTGACTGCCGGGTCATGGCAGATTTCATCCGTGTGGCAATTTCAAACGTATGTTTGAGCGGTTACTATCCAGGGACGTTCGTCCCGTTCTGTTCCAGGGAGTCCTGATCTTGGTGAATCACCATGAATTGCCGTGAAGGTTGCGGCGCCTGCTGCATCGCGCCGTCCATCACCTCTGCCATGCCCCGTATGCCCCAGGGCAAGCCGGCGGGTATGCGCTGCCTGCATCTGACGGCGACAAACCTCTGCGACCTGTTCGGTAAGCCTGAGCGCCCGGCGGTATGCGGTGGTTTCAAGGCAGATGTCGAGGTGTGTGGCAGCGACCGCGACGAGGCGATCAGGATTCTTGGTTGGCTGGAGCAAGTGACGGCGGCGTAACGGTTGGCTCTTCGACAACAAGGATAAAGATGATGAGATCGATCAAGCGTATTGCACTGCTGTGTGGCATCGGCGTTCTTCTGGCGCCGGTGGCCTGGGCCGAGGACTGGCAGGTGGCCAAGGACGAGGAGGGTATCAAGGTGTCCCTCAGTGAAGTGGCAGGCTCCAAGTACAAAGCTTATCGCGGCGTGACGCTGATCAAGGCGCCGCTGGCCAAGGTCCTGGCGCTGCAGGAAGACGTGGTGGGGGCCTGTGCCTGGATTCACGAGTGCAAGTCGCAGAAGCTGCTCAAGCACGAGGGTGATCAGAGCTGGACCTACACCCAGTTCAATACACCATGGCCGGTGACCCCGCGTGACTCGGTGCTGCAGGTGAGTACGGTCAAAGAGGCTGATGGCAGCGTGGTGCGCAATCTCAAGGAGCTGCCGGCCTATATCCCGGAAGAGAAAGGATTCGTGCGCGTGGCCCAGGTCGAAGGTTTCTGGAAGCTGGTACCCAGGGGCGATAGCACCGAGGTGACCTACCAGGTCCACACCGAACCGGGAGGGAGTGTGCCGTCGTGGTTGGCCAACAAGTTCGTCGTCGATGCGCCGTTCAATACCCTCAAGGCGTTGCGCGAGCGGGCCGAGAAGAACTGAGATTCATTGGGGGCTTTGCTGGCTTCTTCGCGGGCTTGCCCGCGAAGAGGTCCGTATAGGCAAATAAACAAGGTTCTTCCCGGATTGGTTTAGCGGCAGCTCGGTGGGAGGCACTAGGTGCTTGTCTTGGGTGCTGAGGTGGCGCTCGATCTCAAAGGCGCCAAATACCTTACAGGCATTAAAAAGGCTGCCCGAGGGCAGCCTTTTTGCTTTCGGCGTCAAGCGCTTACTTGCGGTCCTTCAGTTCGACGATGTCGCGATGCAGTTCGCCGGTGTACAGCTGGCGCGGGCGGCCAATCTTGTACGGGCTGGAGAGCATTTCTTTCCAGTGCGAGATCCAGCCGACGGTACGCGCCAGGGCGAAGATCACGGTGAACATGCTGGTCGGAATGCCGATCGCCTTGAGGATGATCCCCGAGTAGAAGTCGACGTTCGGGTACAGCGAGCGCTCGATGAAGTAAGGATCGGTGAGGGCGATCTCTTCCAGGCGCATGGCCAGTTCCAGCTGCGGATCGTTCTTGATGCCCAGCTCGCCCAGGACTTCGTCGCAGGTCTGCTTCATCACGGTGGCGCGCGGGTCGCGGTTCTTGTACACGCGGTGACCGAAGCCCATCAGCTTGAACGGGTCGTTCTTGTCCTTGGCCTTGGCGATGTACTTGTCGATGTTCGAGACATCGCCAATTTCATCGAGCATGGTCAGCACGGCTTCGTTCGCGCCGCCGTGGGCCGGGCCCCACAGTGCAGCGATGCCGGCAGCGATACAGGCGAACGGGTTGGCGCCCGAGGAGCCTGCCAGGCGCACGGTGGAGGTGGAGGCGTTCTGCTCGTGGTCGGCGTGGAGGATGAAAATCCGGTCCATTGCCTTGGCCAGCACCGGGCTGATCGGTTTGATCTCGCACGGGGTGTTGAACATCATGTGCAGGAAGTTTTCCGCGTACGACAGGTCGTTGCGCGGATACATCATCGGCTGGCCCATGGAGTACTTGTAGACCATCGCGGCCAGGGTCGGCATCTTGGCGACCAGGCGCACCGCGGAGATTTCGCGGTGTTGCGGGTTATTGATGTCCAGGGAGTCGTGATAGAACGCCGACAGGGCGCCGACCACGCCGCACATCACCGCCATCGGGTGAGCGTCGCGACGGAAGCCGTTGAAGAAGGACTTCAGCTGCTCGTGAACCATGGTGTGGTTCTTCACGGTGCTGACGAACTGGGCCTTCTGCTCGGCATTCGGCAGTTCGCCGTTGAGCAGCAGGTAGCAGGTTTCGAGGTAGTCCGATTTCTCGGCGAGTTGTTCGATCGGGTAGCCGCGGTGCAGCAGCACGCCCTTGTCGCCGTCGATGTAGGTGATCTTCGACTCGCACGAGGCGGTCGCCATGAAACCTGGGTCGAAGGTGAAGTGACCAGTGGCCCCCAACCCGCGGACGTCGATTACATCAGGACCAACGGTGCCGGTTAAAATGGGCAGCTCGACGGGGGCAGCGCCCTCGATGACCAACTGCGCTTTTTTGTCAGCCATGTGGCCTCCTATTAATGCTTGAAATCATCAGACAGACCCCCCACGCAGGGCCCGCACCACTATAGAGGGATAAATTCGAATGTCAATTTGCCTAAAGGCTGGTTGAAACCGCCTCGCAGCCTTGATTTTTCGCGAATTTCTCGCCCGTTTACGCCTTTTGTTCATTAAAGGCAATGCGCTATTTGGGCTAGCCCCTCACGTTGTCATGAGCAGCCTAACTGTCTATACTCGGCAGCCGACCGCCAAGGGCTTGCAAGCCCGAACTGCTGGGGGTCGCCGTTCTCTGGGTGGTGGGTACCTGACCAGTACACTTACCAACAACTTTGCCCTGATTCGCTAGGGGCTCTTCAGTGTGAAAAAAGCCGTGAAAAGCCAACGACCTGTAAACCTAGACCTAAGGACCATCAAGCTTCCTGTCACTGCGTACACGTCCATTCTGCACCGTATCTCCGGCGTCATCCTGTTCCTGGGCCTTGCCATCATGCTTTATGCATTGGGCAAGTCGCTGGGTTCCGAGGAAGGCTTCGGTGAGGTGAAGGCGTGTCTGACCAGCCCGCTGGCCAAGTTCGTGACCTGGGGCCTGCTGTCCGCCCTGCTTTATCACCTCGTGGCAGGTGTACGCCACCTGATCATGGACATGGGTATCGGTGAGACGCTGGAAGGCGGCAAGCTGGGCTCGAAAATCGTGATCGTCATCTCCGTGGTGCTGATCGTTCTGGTGGGAGTTTGGGTATGGTAACCAATGTCACGAACCTGTCGCGTTCGGGCCTCTATGACTGGATGGCGCAGCGCGTATCGGCGGTCGTTCTCGCGGCTTACTTCATTTTCCTGATCGGCTACGTGGTCTGCCACCCAGGCATCGACTACACCCAGTGGCATGGTCTGTTCTCCAACAACGCGATGCGGATCTTCAGTCTGCTGGCCCTCGTTGCCCTGGGCGCTCACGCCTGGGTCGGCATGTGGACCATCGCCACCGACTACCTGACGCCGATGTCGTTCGGCAAGTCGGCGACTGCGATTCGTTTCCTGTTCCAGGCGGTATGCGGCGTTGCGATGTTCGCTTACTTCGTCTGGGGTGTGCAGATTCTCTGGGGTATCTGATCCATGGCTAGCATTCCTACTATTTCCTTCGACGCCATCATCATCGGTGGCGGCGGTGCCGGCATGCGCGCAGCGCTGCAGCTGGCTCAAGGCGGTCACAAGACAGCCGTTGTCACCAAGGTCTTCCCGACCCGTTCGCACACCGTATCCGCCCAGGGCGGCATCACCTGCGCCATCGCTTCGGCCGACCCGAACGACGATTGGCGCTGGCACATGTACGATACCGTCAAGGGTTCCGACTACATCGGTGACCAGGACGCTATCGAATACATGTGTCAGGAAGGCCCGGCTGCGGTCTTCGAGCTGGACCACATGGGTCTGCCGTTCTCGCGTACCGAAACCGGTCGTATCTACCAGCGTCCGTTCGGTGGCCAGTCCAAGGACTTCGGCAAGGGTGGCCAGGCTGCCCGTACCTGCGCAGCCTCCGACCGTACCGGTCACGCGCTGCTGCACACCCTGTACCAGGGCAACCTGAAGGCCGGCACCACCTTCCTCAACGAGTACTACGCCGTTGACCTGGTGAAGAACCAGGACGGCGCGTTCGTCGGTGTGATCGCGATCTGCATCGAAACCGGCGAAACCCTGTACATCAAGTCCAAGGCCACCGTGCTGGCCACCGGCGGTGCGGGCCGTATCTACGCCTCGACCACCAACGCCCTGATCAACACCGGTGACGGTATCGGCATGGCCCTGCGTGCAGGCGTCCCGGTCCAGGACATCGAGATGTGGCAGTTCCACCCGACCGGTATCGCCGGCGCCGGCGTTCTCGTGACCGAGGGCTGCCGTGGTGAGGGTGGCTACCTGATCAACGCCCACGGCGAGCGCTTCATGGAGCGTTACGCGCCGAACGCGAAAGACCTGGCTGGCCGCGACGTGGTCGCCCGTTCCATGGTCAAGGAAATCATCGCCGGCAACGGTGTGGGCCCGAACAAGGACCACGTACTGCTGAAGCTGGACCACCTGGGCGAGGAGGTGCTGCACAGCCGCCTGCCAGGTATCTGCGAGCTGTCCAAGACCTTTGCCCACGTCGACCCGGTGGTCGCACCGGTACCGGTCGTACCGACCTGCCACTACATGATGGGCGGCGTTGCCACCAACATTCATGGCCAGGCCATCACCATGGACGCCGAAGGCAAGGATCAGATCATCCCAGGCCTGTTCGCCGTAGGTGAAGTGGCGTGCGTATCGGTTCACGGTGCCAACCGCCTGGGCGGCAACTCGCTGCTCGACCTGGTGGTCTTCGGTCGTGCTGCCGGTCTGCATCTGGAAAAAGCGCTGAGCGAAGGCGTGGAGTACCGCGATGCCAGCGACACCGACGTCGACGTTGCCCTGAACCGCCTGAACAAGCTCAACGAGCGTACCACTGGCGAAGACGTCGCCAGCCTCAAGCGTGAACTGCAGAGCTGCATGCAGAACTACTTCGGTGTATTCCGTACCGGCGAATACATGCAGAAGGGTATCGAGCAGCTGGCTGGCCTGCGCGAGCGCATCGCCAACGTCAAGATCAACGACAAGTCCCAGGCCTTCAACACCGCGCGTATCGAAGCGCTGGAGCTGCAGAACCTGCTGGAAGTCGCCGAAGCTACCGCCATCGCGGCCGAAGCCCGTAAAGAGTCCCGCGGCGCGCACGCCCGTGAAGACTACGAAGACCGTGACGACGAAAACTGGCTGTGCCACACCCTGTACTACCCGGGTGAGAAGCGCGTGGCCAAGCGTGGCGTCAACTTTGCGCCGAAGACTGTTCCAGCCTTCGAACCAAAAGTCCGGACTTACTAAGGGTGGCTGCTATGTTGAAAGTCGAAGTTTATCGTTACAACCCGGACACCGACGCGGCGCCCAAGATGGAGTCGTTCGACGTCGATACCGGCGGCAAGGACCTGATGGTGCTGGACGTACTGGCACTGATCAAAGAAAAGGACGAAGGTTTCTCGTACCGTCGCTCCTGCCGTGAAGGCGTTTGCGGTTCCGACGGCATGAACATGAACGGCAAGAACGGCCTGGCCTGCATCACCCCGCTGTCGGGCGTGGTCAAGGGCAACAAGCTGGTTCTGCGTCCGCTGCCAGGCCTGCCGGTCATTCGTGACCTGGTGGTCGACATGAGCATCTTCTACAAGCAGTACGAGAAGGTGAAGCCGTTCCTGCAGAACGACACGCCGGCCCCGGCCATCGAGCGCCTGCAGTCGCCTGAAGATCGCGACAAGCTGGACGGTCTGTACGAGTGCATCCTGTGCGCCTGCTGCTCGACTTCCTGCCCATCGTTCTGGTGGAACCCGGACAAGTTCCTGGGCCCCGCCGCACTGCTGCAGGCCTATCGCTTCCTGGCCGACAGCCGTGACACCAAGACCCAGGAACGCCTGGCGTCCCTGGATGACCCGTTCAGCGTATTCCGCTGCCGCGGGATCATGAACTGCGTGAACGTTTGCCCGAAGGGTCTGAACCCGACCAAGGCGATCGGCCACGTACGTAACATGCTGCTGCAGAGCGGCACCTGATTCAAAGCGTTGTACCTGCAAGATGCCAAGGTGCGGGTGGTGAGCCCGCACTGAGGTAAAACCCGAGCAAGGGCCCACAAAGCCCGCGCTCATTACCTATGAAGATGAGACCAGCAGGGGCTTCCGGGCTGGTACCCGGAAAATCAGCAGGATCCAGGTGGCGTGGTTCAGTCGCTTTGCTCGGACTTATCCAGGTTTGCTGTGGCTCTCGCCGATCAGTCCCCTAACCGAGGGTGACCAAGCATGCAAGAAAGCGTGATGCAGCGCATGTGGGATAGCGCCCACCTTTCAGGTGGTAACGCTGCATATGTGGAAGAACTCTACGAGCTCTACCTGCACGACCCTAACGCTGTGCCAGAAGAGTGGCGCACCTACTTCCAGAAGTTGCCCGCCGACGGCAGCACCGCTACCGATGTATCGCACTCGACAATCCGCGACCATTTCGTACTGCTGGCAAAGAACCAGCGCCGCGCCCAACCGGTATCTGCCGGGAGCGTGAGCAGTGAACACGAGAAGAAGCAGGTTGAAGTTCTGCGACTGATCCAGGCCTATCGTATGCGCGGCCATCAGGCTGCCAAGCTCGACCCGTTGGGGTTGTGGCAGCGCCCTGCGCCCGTAGACCTGTCGATCAATCACTACGGCTTGACCAATGCCGATCTTGATTCGACTTTCCGTGCCGGCGACCTGTTCATCGGCAAAGAGGAAGCGAGCCTACGTGAGATTTTCGAGGCGCTCCAGAAGACATATTGTCGCACCATTGGCGCCGAGTTCACCCACATCACCGATTCCGAGCAGCGCAGCTGGTTCCAGCAGCGCCTGGAAAGCGTGCGCGGTCGTCCGGAGTTTTCCGCCGACGTGCAGACCCACCTGCTCGAGCGCGTGACCGCTGGCGAAGGCCTTGAGAAATACCTGGGCACCAAGTACCCAGGCACCAAGCGTTTCGGCCTCGAGGGTGGCGAAAGCCTGATCCCGATGCTGGACGAAATGATCCAGCGCTCCGGTTCGTATGGCACCAAGGAAGTTGTGATCGGCATGGCCCACCGTGGCCGTCTCAACGTCCTGGTCAACACCTTCGGCAAGAACCCGCGCGAGCTGTTCGACGAGTTCGAAGGCAAGAAGATGAACGAGCTGGGCTCCGGTGACGTGAAGTATCACCAGGGCTTCTCCTCCAACGTGATGACCCCAGGCGGCGAAGTCCACCTGGCCATGGCGTTCAACCCGTCCCACCTGGAAATCGTTTCGCCAGTGGTGGAGGGTTCGGTACGTGCTCGCCAGGACCGTCGCAACGACACCGTCGGCGACAAGGTGCTGCCGATCTCGATCCACGGCGATGCTGCATTCGCCGGCCAGGGCGTGGTCATGGAAACCTTCCAGATGTCGCAGACCCGCGGTTTCAAGACCGGCGGTACCGTGCACATCGTGATCAACAACCAGGTTGGTTTCACCATCAGCAACCCGCTGGACTCGCGTTCCACCGAGTACGCCACCGACGTTGCCAAGATGATCCAGGCGCCGATCCTGCACGTGAACGGCGATGACCCGGAAGCGGTCCTGTTCGTGACCCAGCTGGCCATCGACTACCGCATGCAGTTCAAGCGTGACGTGGTCATCGACCTGGTCTGCTACCGCCGTCGCGGCCACAACGAGGCCGACGAGCCGAATGGCACCCAGCCGTTGATGTACCAGCAGATCAGCAAGCAGCGCACCACCCGTGAGCTGTACGCCGAGGCACTGATCCAGGCCGGCCGCATCGACGCCGAGCGCGCCCAGGCGAAGATCGACGAGTACCGCAACGCCTTGGACAACGGTTTGCACGTGGTCAAGAGCCTGGTCAAGGAGCCGAACCGTGAGCTGTTCGTGGACTGGCGTCCGTACCTGGGCCACGCCTGGACCGCGCGCCACGACACGCGTTTCGACCTCAAGACCCTGCAGGAGCTGTCGGCCAAGCTGCTCGAGCTGCCGGAAGGCTTCGTCGTCCAGCGTCAGGTCGCCAAGATCTACGAAGACCGCCAGAAGATGCAGGCCGGTGGCTTGCCGATCAACTGGGGTTACGCCGAGACCATGGCGTACGCCACGCTGCAGTTCGAAGGGCACCCGATCCGCATGACCGGCCAGGACATCGGCCGTGGCACCTTCTCGCACCGTCACGCGGTGCTGCACAACCAGAAGGACGCCAGCACCTACGTGCCGCTGCAGAACCTGTTCCCGGGCCAGCCGAAGTTCGAGCTGTACGACTCCTTCCTTTCGGAAGAAGCCGTTCTGGCATTCGAATACGGTTACTCGACCACCACGCCGAACGCGCTGGTGATCTGGGAAGCCCAGTTCGGCGACTTCGCCAACGGTGCCCAGGTGGTGATCGACCAGTTCATCACCAGCGGCGAGCACAAGTGGGGCCGTCTGTGCGGTCTGACCATGCTGCTGCCTCACGGCTATGAAGGCCAGGGTCCGGAGCATTCCTCCGCGCGTCTGGAGCGTTACCTGCAGCTGTGCGCCGAGCACAACATCCAGGTCTGCGTACCGACCACGCCGGCACAGATCTACCACCTGCTGCGTCGCCAAGTCATCCGTCCGCTGCGCAAGCCGCTGATCGTACTGACGCCGAAGTCGCTGCTGCGCCACAAGCTGGCCATCTCGACCTTGGAAGAATTGGCCGAAGGCTCGTTCCAGACCGTCATTCCGGAAATCGACGCGATCGATCCGGCCAAGGTCGAACGCCTGGTCATGTGCAGTGGCAAGGTGTACTACGACCTGTTGGAAAAACGCCGTGCCGAAGGCCGCGAAGACATCGCGATCCTGCGTATCGAGCAGCTGTATCCGTTCCCTGAGGACGATCTGGTCGAAATCCTGGCGCAGTACACCAACCTCAAGCATGCGGTCTGGTGCCAGGAAGAACCGATGAACCAGGGTGCCTGGTACAGCAGCCAGCACCACATGCGCCGAATCCTGGGCCGCCACGACAAGGCGCTGGTCCTGGAATACGCCGGCCGCGACGCTTCTGCCGCGCCTGCATGTGGTTACGCATCGAAGAGCGCCGAACAGCAGGAAAAACTGCTGCAAGACGCCTTTACTGTCTAACGCCTTCGCGCACCTGAAACCGAATTTAAGGAAACACTGATAATGGCTATCGAGATCAAAGCCCCAACCTTCCCGGAATCGGTTGCCGACGGCACCGTTGCCACCTGGCACAAGCAGCCGGGCGATGCCGTCAAGCGTGACGAGCTGATCGTCGACATCGAGACCGACAAAGTCGTCCTGGAAGTGCTGGCCACCGCCGATGGCGTGCTGGGCGCAATCGTCAAGGGCGAGGGCGACACCGTCCTGTCCGACGAAGTGCTGGGTTCGATCGTTGAAGGCGGAGCCGCTGCCGCCGCTCCTGCTGCTGCCCCGGCCGCTGCTGCCCCGGCTGCCGCTGCTGCTGCCGACGCGGGTGAAGACGACCCGGTCGCCGCTCCAGCTGCGCGCAAGCTGGCTGAAGAGAACGGCATCGACCTGGCTACCGTTGCCGGTACCGGCAAAGGCGGTCGTGTGACCAAGGAAGACGTGGTGGCTGCCGTCGCCAACAAGAAAGCCGCGCCGGCCCCGGCTGCCAAGCCAGCTGCCGCTCCTGCCGCTGCAGTCGTCGCCGCTGCCGGCGATCGCACCGAGAAGCGTGTGCCGATGACCCGCCTGCGTGCCAAGATCGCCGAGCGTCTGGTCGAAGCCCAGTCGAGCATGGCCATGCTGACTACCTTCAACGAAGTCGACATGACCGAAGTCATGGCCCTGCGTTCGAAGTACAAGGACCTGTTCGAGAAGACCCACAACGGCGTACGCCTGGGCTTCATGTCGTTCTTCGTCAAGGCCGCCACCGAAGCACTGAAGCGCTTCCCGGCTGTCAACGCCTCGATCGACGGCAACGACATCGTCTACCACGGTTATGCCGACGTCGGCGTTGCCGTGTCCAGCGATCGTGGCCTGGTGGTACCGGTCCTGCGTAACGCCGAGTCGATGAGCCTGGCCGAAATCGAGAACGGCATCGCCACCTTCGGCAAGAAGGCCCGTGACGGCAAGCTGGCCATCGAAGAAATGACGGGTGGTACCTTCACCATCACCAACGGTGGTACATTCGGCTCGATGATGTCGACCCCGATCGTCAACCCGCCACAGGCTGCCATCCTGGGTATGCACAACATCATCCAGCGCCCGATGGCGATCAATGGCCAAGTGGTCATTCGCCCGATGATGTACCTGGCGCTGTCCTACGACCACCGTCTGATCGATGGCAAGGAAGCCGTGACCTTCCTCGTCACCATCAAGAACCTGCTGGAAGATCCGTCCCGCCTGCTGCTGGACATCTAAACGCGCAGCTGCAAGCTGCAAGCGGCACGCTTCGAGTGAAGGCGTGCCGGCCTTGCGGCTTGCAGCTTGCCGCTTGAAGCTAAAAAGGAATCTTTTATGACCCAGAAATTCGATGTAGTGGTGATTGGTGCAGGTCCCGGCGGCTATGTTGCCGCTATCAAGGCCGCACAACTTGGTCTGAAGACTGCCTGTATCGAGAAGTACACCGACGCCGAGGGCAAGCTGGCCCTGGGCGGTACCTGCCTGAACGTGGGTTGCATTCCTTCCAAGGCGCTGCTGGACAGCTCCTGGAAATACAAGGAAGCCAAAGAGAGCTTCAACGTCCACGGCATCTCCACTGGTGAAGTGAAGATGGACGTCGCCGCGATGGTGGGCCGCAAGGCCGGCATCGTGAAGAACCTGACCGGTGGCGTCGCCACTCTGTTCAAGGCCAACGGCGTCACCTCGATCCAGGGCCACGGCAAACTGCTGGCTGGCAAGAAAGTCGAAGTCACCAAGGCTGACGGCACCACCGAAGTCATCGAAGCCGAGAACGTGATCCTGGCTTCGGGCTCGCGTCCGATCGACATTCCACCGGCTCCGGTCGACCAGAACGTCATCGTCGACTCCACCGGCGCTCTGGAATTCCAATCGGTACCCAAGCGCCTGGGCGTGATCGGTGCTGGCGTCATCGGTCTGGAGCTGGGTTCGGTCTGGTCCCGCCTGGGTGCCGAAGTGACCGTTCTGGAAGCCCTGGACACCTTCCTGATGGCCGCCGACACCGCGGTTTCCAAGGAAGCCCAGAAGACCCTGACCAAGCAGGGCCTGGACATCAAACTGGGCGCTCGTGTGACCGGTTCCAAGGTCAACGGTGAAGAAGTCGAAGTCACCTACACCGACGCCAATGGCGAGCAGAAGATCGTCTTCGACAAGCTGATCGTCGCGGTCGGCCGTCGTCCGGTCACCACTGACCTGCTGGCTGCCGACAGCGGTGTGAACATCGACGAGCGTGGCTACATCTACGTCGACGATCACTGCGCCACCAGCGTTCCAGGCGTCTATGCCATCGGCGACGTGGTCCGTGGTCTGATGCTGGCACACAAGGCCTCGGAAGAGGGCATCATGGTCGTCGAGCGCATCAAGGGCCATAAAGCCCAGATGAACTACGATCTGATCCCATCGGTCATCTACACCCACCCGGAAATCGCGTGGGTCGGCAAGACCGAACAGGCCTTGAAGGCAGAGGGCGTTGAGGTTAACGTGGGCACCTTCCCGTTCGCGGCCAGCGGCCGTGCGATGGCAGCCAACGACACCGGTGGTTTCGTCAAGGTCATCGCCGATGCCAAGACCGACCGCGTCCTGGGTGTTCACGTGATTGGCCCATCGGCTGCCGAACTGGTGCAGCAGGGTGCGATCGCGATGGAATTCGGCACCAGTGCCGAGGATCTGGGCATGATGGTCTTCAGCCATCCGACCCTGTCCGAAGCGCTGCACGAAGCAGCGCTGGCTGTGAATGGCGGCGCCATTCACGTAGCCAACCGTAAGAAGCGTTAATTATAAAAACCACGGCGGATCGCCCGTCGTGAGTCTTGCGTGCATGGCTCACCGCGGAACGTCCGCCGGACCGGATCACAAGGGATAACCCAGGGTCAACGGTCACAGGTGGTGCGGCGCCAAACTTGGCGCAGCACCGAAGCGCAGTACCTAACGAAGACGGTAAAAAGCATGAATCTTCACGAGTATCAGGGTAAGCAGCTGTTCGCTGAGTACGGCCTGCCAGTTTCCAAGGGTTTCGCTGTCGACACCCCTGAGCAAGCGGCAGAAGCCTGCGACAAGATCGGCGGTTCGGAGTGGGTGGTAAAAGCCCAGGTCCACGCCGGTGGTCGCGGTAAAGCGGGCGGCGTCAAGCTGGTTCGCAGCAAAGAAGACGCCAAGGCGTTCGCTGCGCAGTGGTTGGGCAAGAATCTGGTCACCTACCAGACCGATGCCAACGGTCAACCAGTTTCCAAGATCCTGGTCGAGTCCTGCACTGACATCGCCAAAGAGCTGTACCTGGGCGCTGTAGTGGATCGTTCGAGCCGCCGTATCGTGTTCATGGCCTCCACCGAAGGTGGCGTGGACATCGAGAAAGTCGCTCACGACACCCCCGAGAAGATCCTCAAGGCTACCATCGACCCGCTGGTCGGCGCTCAGCCGTTCCAAGGTCGTGAGCTGGCGTTCCAGCTGGGTCTGGAAGGCAAGCAAGTTCAACAGTTCGCCAAGATCTTCGTCGGTCTGGCCAAGCTGTTCAAGGATCACGATCTGGCCCTGCTGGAAGTGAACCCGCTGGTGATCAAGGCCGATGGCGACCTGCACTGCCTCGATGCCAAGATCAACATCGACGCCAACGCCATGTACCGTCAGCCTAAGCTGAAGACCTTCCACGATCCGTCGCAGGACGACGCCCGTGAAGCCCACGCTGCCAAGTTCGAACTGAACTACGTTGCCCTCGAAGGCAACATCGGCTGCATGGTCAACGGTGCCGGCCTGGCCATGGGTACCATGGACATCGTCAACCTGCACGGCGGCAAGCCAGCCAACTTCCTCGACGTTGGCGGCGGCGCTACCAAAGAACGCGTTACCGAAGCGTTCAAGATCATTCTGTCCGACAGCAATGTCGCGGCCGTACTGGTCAACATCTTCGGCGGCATCGTTCGCTGCGACATGATTGCCGAAGGCATCATCGGTGCAGTGAAAGAAGTCGGCGTCAAGGTTCCGGTCGTCGTTCGCCTCGAAGGCAACAACGCCGAACTGGGCGCTAAAGTACTGGCAGAAAGCGGTTTGAACATCATTGCGGCCACCAGCCTGACCGACGCTGCTCAACAAGTTGTCAAAGCTGCGGAGGGCAAGTAATGAGCGTCCTGATCAATAAAGACACCAAAGTCATCTGCCAGGGCTTCACCGGCTCGCAGGGTACTTTCCACTCCGAACAAGCCATCGCCTACGGCACCAAGATGGTTGGCGGCGTGACTCCGGGCAAGGGCGGCACCACTCACCTGGGTCTGCCAGTGTTCAACACCGTGAAAGAAGCGGTAGAAGCCACCGGCGCCGACGCTTCGGTCATCTACGTTCCGGCTCCTTTCTGCAAGGATTCGATCCTGGAAGCGGCCTTCGGCGGCATCAAGCTGATCGTCTGCATCACTGAAGGCATTCCTACCCTGGACATGCTGGATGCCAAGGTCAAGTGCGACGAACTGGGCGTGACCCTGATCGGCCCGAACTGCCCCGGCGTGATCACCCCAGGCGAGTGCAAGATCGGCATCATGCCAGGTCACATTCACCTGCCAGGCAAGGTCGGTATCGTTTCGCGTTCCGGCACCCTGACCTATGAAGCAGTCAAGCAGACCACCGACGCCGGCTTCGGCCAGTCGACCTGCGTCGGTATCGGTGGCGACCCGATCCCAGGCTCGAACTTCATCGACATCCTGAAGCTGTTCCAGGAAGATCCGAAGACCGAAGCGATCGTCATGATCGGTGAGATCGGCGGTTCGGCCGAGGAAGAAGCTGCAGCCTACATCAAGGCCAATGTCACCAAGCCTGTCGTTTCGTACATCGCCGGTGTTACCGCACCTGCGGGCAAGCGCATGGGCCACGCTGGCGCCATCATCTCCGGCGGCAAGGGCACTGCGGACGAGAAATTCGCCGCCCTGCAGGACGCTGGTGTGAAGACCGTGCGTTCCCTGGCTGACATCGGCAAGGCTCTGGCTGAGCTGACTGGCTGGGAAGTCAAGAAGTAACACTGCAATACCCCCCACGCGCACAGAGGCCACCTTCGGGTGGCCTTTGTCGTTTCTGGGGGGAGGTTGGCCTAGCTTTTTTCGATGGGCTTAATAGGAATTTTCTGAGAGACGGAGCTGCTGAGTCCTTCAATAATGACGCTCGTCTTCGGTTGCACAGACGACAAACATAGTCATACATCGGACAAGCGGGTCCGTTGCAGTGCGTTTGTCCAGTAAAACGGTTAATCTACGCGTTCACTCTGTGCCCGTGCCCCAAAAGGGAACGACACGCTAAACGGGTCTGGCTCACCAAGCCGGGCAGCATTTCCCCCACCCATGGGGAAATCCCCTCTCGAATCCCGATTTCAGCAGTGTGGTACTACCCTAAATGAAAGTTCTGAAAGGCCAGGATATCCTGGCGCTTGGCTTTATGACGTTTGCGCTTTTCGTCGGTGCAGGCAATATCATCTTTCCGCCCATCGTCGGCCTGCAGTCCGGTCCCCACGTGTGGATGGCCGCACTCGGCTTCCTGGTGACCGCGGTCGGCTTGCCGGTCATCACAGTGGTCGCCCTGGCCAAGGTCGGTGGCGGTATGGATGCCTTGAGCAGCCCGATTGGCAAGTTCTTCGGTGGCTTGCTGGCAGCAGTGTGCTACCTGTCGGTCGGTCCGCTGTTCGCTACCCCGCGCACCGCGACCGTGTCCTTCGAGGTGGGTGTCGCGCCGTTGACCGGCGAAAGCCCGACCGCGCTGTTCATCTACAGCCTGGTGTACTTCGCCGTGGTACTGGCGGTGTCCATGTATCCTGGCAAGTTGCTCGACACCGTGGGGCGCTTCCTCGCGCCATTGAAGATCATCGCCCTGGCGGTGCTCGGCATCGCGGCCTTCATGCTGCCGGCTGGGACCGTCGGCGAGGCGCAGCCGGCCTATGCCGCCGCCGCGTTCTCCAAGGGCTTCGCCGATGGTTACCTGACCATGGATACCTTGGGTGCCCTGGTATTCGGTATCGTCATCGTCAACGCCATCCGTTCGCGGGGCGTGGAGTCGCCGAAGCTGATCACCCGCTATGCCATCATCGCCGGCCTGATCGCCGGTGTCGGCCTGGCGCTGGTGTACATCAGCCTGTTCCGCCTGGGGTCGAGCAGCCATGAAATCGCAGCCGGTGCCACCAACGGCGCGGCGGTATTGCATGCCTACGTGCAGCACACCTTCGGCTCGCTGGGCAGCGGCTTCCTGGCCGTGTTGATCGCTCTGGCCTGTCTGGTGACGGCCGTTGGCCTGACCTGTGCCTGCGCCGAATATTTCAGCCAGATGCTGCCGCTGTCGTACCGGACACTGGTGGTGATTCTGGCCGGCTTCTCGCTGTTGATCTCCAACCTGGGTCTGACCAAGCTGATCATGTTCTCGATTCCGGTCCTCACCGCGATCTATCCGCCGTGCATCGTGGTCGTCGGGCTGAGTTTCGTCAAAGACCTGTGGAACTCACCATCGCGCATCCTTGCACCGGTGATGCTGGTCTCCTTGCTGTTCGGTATCGTCGATGCCATCAAGGGCAGCGACATCGCCCACGTGCTGCCGGACTTCATGGCGCACTTGCCGCTGAGTGACCAAGGCCTGGCCTGGCTGGTGCCTTCGGTGGTGACCCTGGTTGGCGCTGTGGCGTGCGACCGTATGCTTGGCAAGCCACGCGAAGCGTTGGCCTGATGTGTTGAAGCCAACGCTAGCTGTCGGCCACAAGCCGTAGGGCAGCTAGCGAGGGTCTCGATGCGAAAAACCCCGTATCCGCAAGGATACGGGGTTTTTTTTGGTTCTTCACGGATGAGCGGAGGGGCTGTGGGGACATCCGAGGCGCCCTTGGAAATTTCTCGCCAGGTCTGTGCCTTTTGCTTTCATCAAACGTCGAAAGGCGGTCACTCGTCGATATGTGCGCCTGACCCTCGAGGATCCTGCATGAACTTCATCCAAAGCAACCTCCACAATTTCCTGGCCGTCTGCTGGTTCGCCCTGTGTTGGGGCGGGTATACCCGTTACGCCATCTGGAAAGGCCGCGACACGGCATGCCTGGCCAGCGTCCTGCATCTGTATCGAGAGGACTGGATGCGCCGCATGCTGCTGCGTGACAACCGTATCGCCGACGCCAGCGTGATAGGCAACCTCGAACGTAACGCTTCGTTCTTCGCCTCCAGCACCCTGATCATCCTGGCGGGTATCCTTACGGTGCTGGGCGCATCCGACCGGGCGCTGTCGTTGCTGGCGGACCTGCCTTTGGTGCAGCAGGCTTCGCAGGGTATGTCGGAGATCAAGTTGCTGTGCCTGGCCATGGTATTCGTCTATGCCTTCTTCACCTTCAGCTGGTGTATGCGTCAATACAATTTCGCTGCAGTGCTGGTGGGGTCTGCACCGATGATTGGCGAGCGTTTGGTCAATGAGCTGGAGCGCAAGGCATTCGCCTCGCGGGCGGCGCGAGTATTGTCGCTGGCGGCTAACCAGTTCAACTTCGGTTTGCGCTCTTACTACTTCGGCATGGCCATGTTGACCTGGTTCATCAGCCCATGGTTGTTCATGGTGGTGAGTGTTGGGGTAGTGCTGATCCTGTATCGCCGTGAGTTTCATTCCGATGTGCTGGAAGTGATGGTATTCACGCCGACGGAACATGTATCGGATGTACCGCGCGATACCGCGGGTAGCAATGCCTGAAACGTTTAACCGAAATACCCGAGGCATAAAAAAACCCGACCTGAGTCGGGTTTTTTGTGCGGCGCTCTGTTACTGCTTGGCAGGCTCGGCCGGGGCAGTTTCTGGAGCTGGCGTTGCCGGAGCAGCTTCCTCGGCAGCTTTTTGCTCAGCTTCAGCCTGATCTTTGGCGGCTTCGGCGTTTTCCTTGGCAGCGTCGTTCATTTTATCCTGAGCTTCACCCATCTTTTCCTGGGCCTGCTCGGCGTGTTCCTGTGCGTCCTGGGCTTTGTCTTCGCTCGCTTTATCGCAAGCGGCCAGACCCATGGCAGCGGCCAGCATCAGAGCAAAAGCAAAAGGTTTACGCATGGGGTGTTTCTCCTTGGTGGAATAATTGACTTGATCCTTGGAGCTATAGGATACGGCATTAGTTCCGGAAAAATTACAAATATATAACGTCCTATCCTATATAGACTTTTTTCAGGTTTTATGCAGCTTCGTAAGCAGGGTCCGATGCAACCAGGGAAGTGTCCGCATGAATACAACAAGTTTGATGGCCATGGCCGAGCGATTTCTCGGTGCACTGAAACATTGTCAGTTACTGCGCATGCGCGTAGCCCACGCCGATGCCGACGGCATGACCCTGGTGCTGCCATGGTCGCCGCATATCGTTGGCAATCCGCAGACCGGCGCTGTGCATGGCGGCGCCCTGAGCACCCTGATGGATACCACCTGCGGCATGGCCACACTGTGTGCGCTGCCACGTTTCGAGGTCTGCCCGACCCTCGACCTGCGTATCGATTTCATGCACCCCGCGCAGCAGGGCAAGGATATCTTCGCCCATGCCCATTGCTATCGGGTGACCCGCGATGTGATCTTCACGCGCGGCAGTGCCTACCAGGATGACCCGGCGCGCCCAGTCTGCCAGGTGGTCGGCACCTTCATGCGCCTGGGCCAGGACGTGCGCGGCGGACTCGGCTTTGGCGCGCGGCTCAAGGAGGATGACGCATGATGGACGCAGCGTTACGCCAACAGCTCAACCGGGCCCATGCCAAGGGTGACTACCGGCCACTGCTGGCGTTGATCCCCTATGCGGGTCTGATCGGTATCGAATGCCAGCGCCAGGGCGACGACCTGCTGTTCCGCCTGCCAGCCAGTCCGGACAACGTCGGCAACCCGTTGCTGCCGGCCCTGCACGGAGGCGTGATCGCGGGCTTCATGGAGCTTGCCGCCGAACTGTATCTGTTGATCTACAGCGACAGTGTGAGCATTCCCAAGATCATCGATTTCTCCATCGACTACCTGCGCGCCGGCCACCTGAGAGACACCTACGCCCAGTGCCAGTTGTGGCGCCAAGGCCGGCGCGTGACCAATGTCGCCGTCACCGCCTGGCAGGGCGAATCCCAGGAGCCGATCGCCACGGCACGGGCGCATTTCAAGATCGAGCCGCAAAAGCCCTTGAAATCGTCGGGGCAGCCCCCATCTGCATGACATCCCGCCGTTAAAGCAGGCCGCTGCGGCCGCAGGCGATCACTGCCATCAGATTGGAGTTTTGAAGACCATGAGTGTGGAGACTCAAAAAGAAACCCTGGGCTTCCAGACCGAGGTGAAGCAACTGCTTCACCTCATGATCCATTCCCTGTATTCGAACAAGGAGATCTTCCTTCGCGAGCTGATCTCCAACGCTTCCGACGCCGCCGACAAGCTGCGCTTCGAGGCCCTGGCCAAGCCCGAGCTGTTTGAGGGCGACACCGATCTGAAGATCCGCCTGAGCTTCGACAAGGACGCCGGTACCGTGACCCTCGAGGACAACGGCATCGGCATGAGCCGCGAAGACGTCATCACCCATCTGGGCACCATCGCCAAGTCCGGCACCGCCGACTTCATGAAGAACCTAACCGGTGACCAGAAAAAGGACTCGCACCTGATCGGTCAGTTCGGCGTGGGCTTCTATTCGGCGTTCATCGTCGCCGACAAGGTCGACGTATATAGCCGCCGTGCCGGTCAGCCGGCTGCCGAGGGCGTGCACTGGTCGTCCAAGGGCGAAGGTGAATTCGAAGTCGCCACTATCGACAAGCCGCAACGCGGCACCCGCATCGTCCTGCACCTGAAAAAGGATGAGCAGGAGTTCGCCGATGGCTGGCGCCTGCGCAACGTGGTCAAGAAATACTCCGACCACATCGCCCTGCCGATCCAGCTGCCCAAAGAGCAGGCGGCCGCCGAAGGCGAAGAGCAACCGGCCGAAGAGTGGGAAACCGTCAACCGCGCCAGTGCGCTGTGGACCCGTCCGCGTACCGAAATCAAGGACGAGGAATACCAGGAGTTCTACAAGCACATCGGTCATGACTTCGAAAACCCGCTGGCCTGGAGCCACAACAAGGTCGAAGGCAAGCTCGAATACAACTCGCTGCTCTACGTCCCCGCCCGCGCGCCGTTCGACCTGTACCAGCGCGAAGCGCCACGTGGCCTGAAATTGTACGTGCAGCGCGTGTTCATCATGGACCAGGCCGAGTCGTTCCTGCCCCTGTACCTGCGCTTCATCAAGGGCGTGGTCGACTCCAACGACCTGTCGCTGAACGTATCTCGCGAGATCCTGCAGAAGGATCCGATCATCGATTCGATGAAATCGGCGCTGACCAAGCGCGTACTGGACATGCTGGAGAAGCTGGCGAAGAACGAACCCGAACAGTACAAGGGTTTCTGGAAGAACTTCGGCCAAGTATTGAAGGAAGGTCCGGCCGAAGACTTCGCCAACAAGGAAAAGATCGCCGGGCTGCTGCGCTTTGCCTCCACTCAGGACGACAGCGGCGAGCAGGTCGTCGCGCTGGCCGATTACCTGGCGCGCGCCAAGGAAGGCCAGGACAAGATCTACTACCTCACCGGCGAATCCTACGCTCAAGTCAAGAACAGCCCGCACCTGGAGGTCTTCCGCAAGAAAGGCATCGAGGTCCTGCTGCTGACCGATCGCATCGACGAGTGGCTGATGAGCTACCTGAGCGAGTTCGACGGCAAGCAGTTCGTCGACGTCGCCCGCGGCGACCTGGACCTGGGCAACCTGGACTCCGAAGAAGACAAGAAGGCCCAGGAAGAAGTCGCCAAGGAAAAAGAAGGCCTGGTCGAGCGCCTCAAGGGTGCGCTGGGTGAGGCTGTCGCCGAAGTGCGTGTCTCCCATCGTCTGACCGACTCCCCGGCGATTCTGGCGATCGGCGAACAGGACCTGGGCGTGCAGATGCGCCAGATCCTCGAGGCGAGCGGTCAGAAAGTGCCGGACTCCAAGCCGATCTTCGAATTCAACCCGACCCATCCGCTGATCGAGAAGCTGGACAACGAGCAGAGCGAAGACCGATTCGCCGAGCTGTCGCACATCCTCTTCGACCAGGCGGCGCTGGCGGCCGGTGATAGCTTGAAAGACCCGGCGGCTTACGTTCGTCGCCTGAACAAGCTGTTGGTCGAACTGTCTGCTTGAGTAGAAATGGAAAGCCCGCTTCGGCGGGCTTTTTTCATGGCTGCCTGTTTAAAGAACCGCGCCTAAGGAGTGCTTGATGAGCAAGGTAATCGTCGAATCGTTGATCTATCACCTGTCCGGCAAGACCTACGAGAGTCGCCTGGTCTATACCCCCGGCTCGATGCCGCAGCCGGGCCTGGTGATGGCTCCGAACTGGATGGGTATCAGTGAAGGTGCCGAGCGCATTGCCAAGGAAGTGGCGGAAAAGGGCTATGTGGTACTGATTGCCGATCTATATGGGCAATCGGTGCGTCCGTCCAATGCCGATGAAGCCGGTGCGGCGATGATGCCGTTGAAGAATGACCGTGGTGAACTGCGCAAGCGCATGCAGGAGGCCCTCGCGCAGTTGCTGGGGCAGTCCAAGGCATTGCTCGAGCCGGGCAAGGTCGCTGCGTTCGGCTTCTGCTTCGGCGGCTGCTGTGCCCTGGAGCTGGCACGTGACGGTGCTGATCTGAAGGCGGCGGTGTCGTTCCATGGCACCCTGGATACGCCGGACCCTGAGGACGCCAAGCGCATCAAAGGCTCGGTGTTGGTGCTGCATGGTGCGTCCGACCCGTTGGTGCCCAAGGAGCAACTGCCGGCGTTCGAGGACGAGATGAATGCTGCCAAGGTCGACTGGCAGCTGCTCAGCTATGGCGGTGCGGTGCATTCGTTCACCGATCCGAACGCCAATGTGCCGGGCAAGATGCAGTATGACCGCCGCACGTCGGAGCGAGCGTTCCGCTCGATGCACAACCTGCTGACTGAAGTGTTCCAGCGCTGATGCAACCAGGGGCCGCAAAGCGGCCCCTGTTCAGCGAGGCAACTCGATTCTCGAAGACTCTCCTGGAACGCCAGGCCAATCCCCCGCAGCCCACCTCGCCCTGGCCTGTTCGATCAACTCCGGATCGCTGGCTACGAAGTTCCAGTTCATCCTCCGCGGCCCATCCAGCGGCGCGCCGCCGATCAACACCAACTGACATTCCCCCTCGGCATACAGGCTGACTGGCTCGCCTTCAGGCAGCACGATCAGGCTACAGGCTTCGATCTCCTCGTCATCGAGCACCAGTTCGCCGTCGAGCAGGTACAGTGCCCGCTGTGGATGTTCGCAAGGCACCAGGAGCGTAGTGGCAGGTTGCATCTGCACATGGGCGTACAGGGTAGGGGAGAGCACCGGTACGGGCGACTCCAGGCAGAAACCATTGCCGGCGATCATGCAGATGCGTACCCCCAGGTTCTCGCTGACCGGCAAGCTCGCCGCCGGATGATGGCTGTAGCTGGGCTCGCCTTGTTCGAATTCCCGTGGCGACGCCAGCCATACCTGCAGGCCATGCAGGCGAGAGCCGTGGGTCAGGGCGTCGGTTGGGGTGCGCTCGACGTGCGCGACCCCCTTGCCGGCTGTCATCCAGCTCACATCCCCGGGTAACACATGTTGCGCCGAGCCCAGGCTGTCCTTGTGCAGGATCGTCCCTTCGAACAGGTAGGTCAGGGTCGACAGGCCGATATGGGGGTGTTGGCGGATGTCCATCCCATGGCCGGGTGCGTAATCGGTTTCGAGCATGTGATCGAAGAACACGAATGGGCCGACACTCCGGCACTGGGCCGAAGGCAGCGGGCGCAGGATCGGTTGGCCCTCGACCGATTCGACACGAGGGTGGATGACCAGTGGGCTGCTCATGGTGGGCTCCAACAGGGAGGAAATGCACCCAGCATAGCGGGTTGCCAGGCAATGCTGAACCGTTGCGCTTGGGCTTGGGTCTACCTTGTTCAAAGCCACCACAAGGAACGCTCCGATGATCGTCAAAGCACTGGCTGGCATGCTGTTGTGCGGTTGGATGTGCCAAGCCGCACAGGCCCGCGAGTACCGCTACAGTGACGCCCACCTGCACTACGTGGACTTCTTCCAGGAAACCGAAGGCATGCCTGCGCTGATTCAGGCCATGGATGAGGCTGGCGTGGCACAGTCGATGATTTCCGGTATCCCGGTGGCCAAGAAGTGGCACGAGGACGAACCCAAGCGCCCACGCTATTACGCCGGAGACGATGCCGATGCATATTGGTACAGCGCCACCGATGTCTATGTGGCGGCCGCGCTGGAAAAGCTGCCTGAGCAGCAGCGCCGGCGCTTTCACCCGTTTCTGAGTGGTTTCAATCCGGTGGACAAGAACGCTGTCAGCCATATCGAGCGGATGCTCGATTTGTACCCTGGCCTTTGGCAGGGCATCGGCGAGGTGTTCACCCGCCATGATGACCTGACCGCCCTCACCAGTGGTGATACACCGCGCGCCAACAATGAGGCCATGACCCGCATCTACCACCTGGCCGCTGAACGTGACCTGCCGGTATTGCTGCACTCCAACATCACCTCCAAGCGTGAGCGCAATCCGTTGTACCTGGCCGAGATCGAGGAGCCTCTACGTAACCATCCGCATACTCGTTTCATCTGGGCTCATGCCGGGAGCAGCCTGGAGATCCATCGGCACCAGACGCAGATGGATTTTCTGCTGCCGGTGTTGACTCGCTTGCTGGAGGATTATCCAAATCTGTATATCGATTTGTCCTGGAGCGTGCTCCAGCCCTACCTGCTGGATAAGCAGGGTGAGCCGCGCAAAGAGTGGCTGGCGCTGGTCGAGAAGTACCCCGAGCGTTTCATGCTGGGTTCCGACGTGGTGGGGCGTTTCGCTAGCGTGGGCGAGCAGATGCGCGGGTTCGAGCCGTTTCTGGACGCGTTGCCGGAAGACGTGGCGATCAAGGTCGCGCGGGAGAATTTCCTGGCGGTGCTGCCCGGCAACAAGTGATGGTGGTCTGTGCCGGTGCTTTCGCGGGGCACTGACCCATACAAACGAAAACGCCCCGAACCAGTCGGGGCGTTTTCGATTACCGCATCAGCGTCTTACTTGCCTTCCCAGCGCTTGAGCACCAGGGTGGCGTTGGTGCCGCCGAAGCCGAAGCTGTTGCTCATGACCGTGTCGATCTTGGCGTTTTCTTCGGTCTTGCGCAGGATCGGCAGGTCGGCGACCTCTGGATCCAGCTCGTCGATGTTGGCGGAGCCGGCGATGAAGTTGTTTTCCATCATCAGCAGGCAGTAGATCGCCTCGTGCACGCCGGCGGCGCCCAGGGAGTGGCCCGACAGGCTCTTGGTCGAACTGATCTTGGGCGCCTTGTCGCCGAACACTTCGCGAACACCCTTGATCTCCGCGACGTCACCGACCGGAGTCGAGGTGCCGTGGGTGTTCAGGTAGTCGATCGGGGTGTCGACGGTGGACAGCGCCTGCTGCATGCAGCGGATGGCGCCTTCGCCGCTCGGTGCGACCATGTCGTAGCCATCGGAAGTCGCGCCGTAGCCGACAATCTCGGCGTAGATCTTGGCGCCACGGGCCAGGGCGTGTTCCAGCTCCTCGACCACCACCATGCCGCCGCCGCCAGCGATGACGAAGCCATCACGGTCAGCGTCGTAGGCGCGCGAGGCCAGTTCCGGGGTGTCGTTGCGCTTGGTCGACAGGGCGCCCATGGCATCGAACAGGAACGACTGGCTCCAGTGCTCTTCTTCGCCGCCGCCGGCGAAGACGATGTCCTGCTTGCCCCACTGGATCTGCTCCAGGGCGGTACCGATGCAGTGTGCCGAGGTGGCGCAGGCCGACGAGATCGAATAGTTGATGCCCTTGATCTTGAACGGGGTGGCCAGGCACGCCGATACGGTGCTGCCCATGGTGCGGGTCACACGGTAGGGGCCGACGCGCTTGACGCCTTTTTCACGCAGGGTGTCCAGCGCTTCCATCTGGTTCAGGGTCGAGGCGCCGCCGGAGCCGGCCACCAGACCGGTACGGGGGTTGGAAACCTGTTCTTCGGTCAGGCCGGCGTCCTTGATCGCATCCTGCATCGCCAGGTAGGCGTAAGCCGCGGCGTGACCGACGAAGCGGTAGACCTTGCGGTCGATCAGTTCTTCGAGGTTGAGGTCGATGGAGCCGGAAACCTGGCTACGCAGCCCCTGTTCCTTGTATTCCGGGTTGTAACGGATACCCGGACGGCTGTTGCGCAGGTTTTCGGTGACGGTAGCTTTGTCATTGCCCAGGCACGAAACGATGCCCAGACCAGTGATAACGACGCGGCGCATGCGAATAACCCTTAGAAATTGTCAGTGGAGGTGAACACGCCGACCCGCAGGCCTTCGGCAGTGTAGATCTCGCGGCCGTCGACGCTGACCGAGCCATCGGCGATGGCCATGTTCAGCTTGCCCTTCAGGACGCGCTTGATGTGGATGTTGTAGGTGACTTTCTTGGCGGTGGGCAGTACCTGGCCAAAGAATTTCACTTCGCCCGAACCCAGCGCTCGGCCACGGCCTGGCAGGCCTTGCCAGCCGAGGAAGAAACCGACCAGCTGCCACATGGCGTCGAGGCCCAGGCAGCCTGGCATCACCGGGTCACCCTCGAAGTGGCAGGCGAAGAACCACAGGTCCGGGGTGATATCCAGCTCGGCGACCAATTCACCTTTGCCGTACTTGCCGCCTTCTTCGCTGATGTGGGTGATGCGATCGACCATCAGCATGTTCGGGGCGGGCAGTTGCGCATTACCTGGGCCGAACAGCTCACCGCGACTGCAGCGCAGCAGGTCTTCCCGAGTAAAGGCGTGTTGTTTGGTCATGCGAGCTCCTCAATAACCCCCTGTGGCAGGGGATGAATCTTCCCGGCCGGCCCGGCGTACAGATGAGCCCGGGGCGGCAGCCTACAGGTAGACTATTGCGTTGTGGTGAAAGTCACAGCGCACCTGCCAAAAGAAGTACAGGTGTGCACTGAAACGTCTATTTTCAGGGCCGAAATAGGTCCTGTCCAGTCTTTAAGACTGCCGCACTTTATCATTTATCGCCAGTCGCCGCTGCCTGGCCGGGAAGCCAGCGCTGCAGTATCCGCTGCAATTCGCTACGGCGAAAGGGTTTGCTCAGGTAATCGCTCATGCCGGCGGCCATGCAGCGCTCCCGATCGCCCTGCAGCGCATTGGCGGTCAGCGCGATGATCGGTAGTGCCTGGCAGCCGGGCAATTGGCGAATCCTCCGGGTGGCTTCGTAGCCATCCAGATGTGGCAGGCGGCAGTCCATCAAGACCGCGGCAAAGCGTTGTTGACCGACCCGCTCCAGCGCTTCGAGACCATCCTGGGCCACCTGTACCTGCAAACCGAGGCTGCGCAGCATGGCTTCGATCACGCTCTGATTGACCGGATTGTCTTCTACCAGCAATACCGGGCCATGCTCGGCCATGGCCGGCGCACCAGAGATGGCCATGGGCAGCGCAGTAGGGCCGGGGTTGGCCAAAGCCAGTGGGATTTCCAGGGTAAAGGTCGAGCCCAGGCCCTCTCGGCTTTCGCCACGCAGCTTGCCGCCCATGCGCTCGGCCAGGGTCCTGGCGATCGACAAGCCCAGGCCGGTACCCCCGTAGCGGCGCGAGATCGAGCTGTCGGCTTGCTGGAAGGCAACGAACATCATCTCCAGGCGTTCGCTGTCGATGCCGATGCCGGTATCGCACACACTGCAGGTGAACCACAGCGACTGGGGCTCGAGCCGTTGCCAGTGAGCTTTCACCTCGACCTGGCCATGCTCGGTGAACTTCAAGGCATTGCCGATCAGGTTCAGCAGGATCTGGCGTATCCGCGTCGGGTCACCGACCACTGCCGGTTGCTCCGCCTCGGTCGGCAGTTGCAGGTGCAGTGCCAGCCCCCGCTGCTGGGCGCTGTGCTGGAACGACTGCACGCAGCTGGCGATCAGTTCGACGAGATCGAAGTCGATCCGTTCGAGCTCCAGGGTCGTGCGCTCGATGCGCGAGAAGTCGAGGATGTCGTTGATCACTTTGAGCAGGTGCCCGGTCGACTCGCTGGCCACGGCCGCGTAATCGGCTTGCTCGCTGGTCAGCTGGGTCGTCTCGAGCAATTGCAGCATACCCAGGACACCGTTCATCGGCGTGCGCAGTTCGTGGCTCATCATGGCCAGGAATTCGGACTTGGCACGGTTGGCCTGTTCGGCCTCCTCGCGTGCCTGGGTCAGTTGAGCGATGGCCTGTTTCTGTTCGGCACTGGCCTGTTCCAGGGCGGCGGCCAGGTTGTTGATGTGGCGTGCCAGGTGGCCTAACTCACTGTCGTCGACCACCGGTAGCGGGGTGTCGTATTCACCCTGCTGGATGGCCTTGACCGCATGCCCCATGTCGCTGATCGGTTTGGCCAGGCTCAAGGCCAGGCGGCGGGCGAGAAGGAACGTGAAGAGCAGGGCGAACAAGGCGAGGATGCCGGCCTTGATGACGATTTCCTGCTGCCGCTGGCTGAACGCATCGTCGGACATGCCAACGATCACCCGGCCGAGGTAGTCGTCGCCGATGGCCGGCGTCGATACCTTGCCCGGCTGCAGGAAGTCGCTGTCCAGGCGGATCTGCTGCAGGCGGATCGGCGCCTGGAACACTTCCACGCGTTGGGCGCGGTTCGCGCTCTCGTTCGACTGTTCGACATACACGAGGATATGGTTGCGGCTGTCCTGTACCTCGAGGAAGCGCACATGGGGGATGCTCAAGGTGGCACGCATCAACCCCTCGAGGACCTCGTTGTTGCCCGAAATCACCCCGTATTCGGACGCCGGCGCCAGTTGGTTGGCGATCAGTTGCCCGGTGTGGTTGAGCTCCTGGCGTAAGTCCTGGATGCGTACGAAGGTGAAAAAACTGATCAGCAGCAGGGTCAGCAGCAGCGCAGGCCCCAGGCTGATGATCTGGGTGCGGGTGTGGATGTCCCAGCTAAGGCGTTTGCTCATGGCAGGGGGGCTCCATCGGCCAGGGCCTTGGCGGCGGCATTCGAATCGATCGGCTCCAGGCCCAGGGCTCGGGCGACTTGTTGATTGCCACTGACGCCGAAGCGCGTCGGGTAGAGGCTGCGCGGCCAGCGTGCGGGGGGCTGATCGAGCAATCGGTCGAGTACTGCCAGCCAGTCGTCCTGATCGCTGTAGGTGCTGGCCAGGGCGCCAGCGCGGACGAATCCGACGTTGGGGCCGATCAGGGCCATCTGCCGGCTATAGCTGCTGAGCAAGAGGTTCTTCGCCGTCTTCGAGTTGTACAGGTCCGGGTCGTCGAGCCCCAACAGCACGTCGCTGTTCGCCAGCAGGTCATGCAGCGGACGGCTGTCGCGCAGGTCGGGCCAGTCCTGGGCGACGATTTCCAGGCCCAGTGGCCGGGCGGCCTGGCGCAGTTCGTCGAGCAGGAACTGGCTGTGTTGACCGTACAGCACACCGATGCGCTGGGCCTGCGGGAGCAGGTAGCGAGTCAGGCGCAGTTGCCGTGCCAGGGGTGGGTCGCTCCACAGCAGCGTCAAGTGCCCGGGACGCGACTTTCCCAGGCGTTGCTGCGCCTGTACCCGGCTGATGCGCATGGCCAGGGCGGGTGGCCCGGCGGTTTCGCCCAAGCGCCAGTCCAGCGCGGCATTGTCGAGCAGCACCAGGCGAGTGTCGGCCTTGAGCTGACTGGGGCGCGGAAGCTCCGCCAGAGGCATGAAACGCACCTGGTCGTGCTGACGCCGGTCGGCCAGGGCGGTGACGAAGCTGCGGATGCCCGCCTGGTCCTCTGCTCCGACCAGCAGGATTTCGCTGGCCGACAGCGTGCCCAGTGGCCATAGACAGAACAACAGCAGGTGCAGCAGGCGCAGCATCAGAATTCCAGCTCCGCACTGATGCTCAGGCGGTGGCGGCTGTCGTAGCGATTCTGTACCAGTGTGGTCGGCTCGTCGTCCAGGCGCTGTTGCCACAGCGCGGCCAGCTCCAGATTGCTGCCCTGGATCCGGAAGCGCTTGGCCACGCGCAGGTCGACGCGCTCGTAGCGGTAGCCATTGAGGGCATCGCTGCCGTAATAGAACAGTGCACTCGACCAGTTATCGTCCCATTCGCGCATCCACCCGGCCGAGCCGCTGTTGCGCGCGGTGAGGCGACTGTCGTCGGCGTTACTGGCCCAGGCATCGACGTAGGCGTAGGTCAGGCGCAGGCGGTCGCGCCGCGTCGCCCGCCAATCCAGTTGGGCTTCGCTGCCGCTGAAACGGGCTTTGTTGCTGTTACTTGCTATGTACTGGTTGTTCTTCAGGGGCTCGCTGATCATTCCTGTGATCTCGTCGTAGAACAGCTTTACATCCATGTTCAGGTCGATGTCGCTGAACGAGCCGTTGTAACCCAGCTCGCGCGAGCGCATGCGTTCCTGATCGAGGTCGCCCGGCCCACGGGTCTTGACGAAGTATTGACCATCGTGGAGACCATACAGGTTGGGCGTGAGGTTCTTGACCGTGTAACTCCAGTTGACGTTGTTCTCGAACATGTCCGGCGAGCGGATGGCTTCGGAATACACCGCGCGCAAGCCATGGCGCGGGGTTATCAGGTAGTTCACCGCCATGCGCGGGGTGAGTGAGCTGCCGGACAGGCGCGAATCCTCGAACATGGCGCCGCCCTGGACGATCCAGTGCTCGTCGGCACGCCACTCCAGTTGACCGAACAGGCGCCAGGTCTGATCGTCGATACTGCCGTTGAAGTAGGTCTGCGAATCGGCGCGATCATAGCGATAATTCATGCCACTGAGCAGCCGCAGACTATCGGTCAGGCTGAGCGTATCCTGGATTTCCAGGTCGTAGCGGGTCTCGCGGGTGCTCTGGTCGACGTCGCCGCAGATGGTCTGCTTGCCATTGAGGTCGCTACCCGGGTTGTTCCACTGTTGGCTGATCGCGTCGATCAGCCCTTGCTCGACCGGGTTGCTGCCGGCAGGTGGCGCGCCGGCATTGCGGGCAACCTTTTCGGCGAGGTTCGGGTTCATTTGCCACAGCCGGGTCAGTTCGGGGCTGAACGCCAGCGCGGCATCGCAGGCGCGCCAGACCTGCTGGCGGTCGAAGTGTTGCGCCGAGCCTTGCACATAAAGGCTGTGTTCGGGATTGAAGTCGATGTTCCAGCGTACCGAACCGGCGTAGTCTTTGGCGTTGACGTCGGCGTCGTTGCCGGCCTGATAGTTGCCGAACACCGGTTGGTAGGTGTAGGGCCGCTGGTTGCTGCCTTCCTTGGCCGCCAGCTGCCATTCCAGGGTCTGGTCTGGGGCCAGGTTATGGCTGACACTCAGGTTGACGCGGTTCAGGCGGCGGCTGTCGCGGTAGTCGTTGCCGAACTGATCCTGGTCGAAACCGTCGTCCTGTTGGCCCGACACCGACAGGCGCAGGTCGCCGCCGTCCCAGCCGAAGCCGTGGCTGAGGTAATAGTCGTTGATGCCATCCTCGCCCCGGGTGAGCTTCATGCGCGTGCCATGGCTGTCGGCCGGATTGCGGGTCAGGATGTTGACCACCGCCATCAGGGCGTTGGCGCCGTAACTGACGGTGTTGGGGCCGCGGAAGACCTCGATGCGCTCGATGTCCTCCATGGCGACCGGAATGTCGCTCCAGTCCACCGTGGCCAGGCCGGCGCGATACACGGAACGGCCGTCGATCAGCACCTGCATGCGTCGGGCTTCGCTGACGTTGCTGCCGTGGTAGTTCACTGTCGCCTGGTTGCCGGCCCCGTAGCCGATCATCATGCCCGGTACCAGGCGCAACAGCTCCGGGATGTCACGCGCGCCGCTGGCGCGGATCAGTTGGCTGTCGAGCACGGTCATGCTCCCCGGCACCGCCGCCGGGGATTGCTTGAGCCGCGTGGCGGTCAGAACCTGGGGCAGGTCGGTGTTGTCGATGAACAAATCATCGGCCATGACCGGGCCGCCGAGCAGCGCGGTCAATAACAGCAGACGAGGATACGGGGGCGTGCCAGGAAACACGGTACGGCCTTGTTTCGGTTGTGAGTCAGGCATGTTAACCGACCCGACGGCTTTTGCCAGTGATCGCTGTTGTCGGCTTGGCGCAGGGCGGGCGACCCGTATAATGGAGCGGTCGCCACTTAACTTTTGGCTTTAACGGACTGGATATGACTGAACAGCAACCTGTTGCGGTTCTGGGAGGCGGCAGCTTCGGCACCGCCGTGGCGAACCTGTTGGCCGAGAACGGCGTACCGGTGCGCCAATGGATGCGAGACCCCGAGCAGGCCGAGGCGATGCGTGTCAATCGCGAGAACCCGCGCTACCTCAAGGGCATTCGCCTGCTCGACGGTGTCGAACCGGTCACCGATCTGCTGGCCACGCTGCAGGCCAGCGATCTGATTTTCGTCGCCTTGCCTTCCAGTGCTCTGCGCAGCGTACTGGCCCCGCATGCCGAGCTGTTGCGCGGTAAGTGCCTGGTCAGCCTGACCAAGGGCATCGAGGCCCACAGCTTCAAGCTGATGAGCCAGATTCTCGAAGAGATCGCCCCCCAGGCGCGCATCGGCGTGCTATCCGGGCCCAACCTGGCCCGCGAGATCGCCGAGCACGCTCTGACCGCCACGGTGGTCGCCAGTGAGGACGAAGAGCTCTGCCAACGGGTGCAGGCCGTGCTACACGGGCGCACCTTCCGGGTCTACGCCAGCAGCGACCGATTCGGTGTCGAGCTGGGCGGGGCGCTGAAGAACGTCTACGCGATCATCGCCGGCATGGCCGTGGCCTTGGGCATGGGCGAGAATACCAAGAGCATGCTGATCACCCGTGCGCTGGCGGAAATGACCCGTTTCGCCGTCAGCCTGGGCGCCAATCCCATGACTTTCCTGGGTCTGGCCGGAGTCGGTGACCTGATCGTCACCTGCTCCTCGCCCAAGAGCCGCAACTACCAGGTCGGTCATGCCCTGGGCCAGGGCCTTAGCCTGGACGAGGCGGTCAACCGCCTGGGCGAAGT
Source organism: Pseudomonas sp. HD6422 (assembly GCF_025377065.1). Taxonomy (NCBI): domain Bacteria; kingdom Pseudomonadati; phylum Pseudomonadota; class Gammaproteobacteria; order Pseudomonadales; family Pseudomonadaceae; genus Pseudomonas; species Pseudomonas sp. HD6422. The sequence goes on from NZ_JAHWIW010000029.1 coordinate 72,892, forward strand.
CGCCGAAGGGGTCAATACGCTGAAGGTGCTCAAGGCCAAGGCCGAAGAGGTTCAGGTCTACATGCCGCTGGTGGCCGGCCTGCATGCCATCCTGTTCGAAGGTCGTACGTTGAACCAGGTGATCGAGCGCCTGATGCGCGCAGAGCCCAAGACCGACGTCGATTTCATTTCAACCAGTGGTTTCAATTGAGCCGCGAGCGGCTCTGAACCGAGCAAGGAGCGATACATGAACGATTCTCCGGAGCGCGCCCAGCGCGAGTCCATCATCCTGCGGGTACTGTGGATGGTGGTCTTCGTGGTGGTCTGGCAGCTGGCCGAGTTATTGCTCGGTGGCCTGGTGCTGGTGCAACTGATCTACCGCCTGGTCTATGGCGCGCCGAGTGCCGGACTGATGAACTTTGGCGACAGTCTCAGCCAGTACCTGGCGCAGATCGGCCGCTTCGGCAGTTTCCACAGCGACCAGAAGCCCTGGCCGTTCGCCGACTGGCCGGCGCCGCGCGCCCCTGAAGGCGAAGCGCCGCACGCCGTGGCGCCAGCGCCGCATCCGGCGCATGACGAGGAGCCCAAACTATGAAGCTGTGGATCCTGCGTCACGGCGAGGCCGAGCCGCGGGCCAACAGCGATGCCGAAAGACGGCTGACCGGCCACGGTCGCGAACAAGTGCTGCACAGTGCCGCACAGTTACTTGGACAACCCTTGCTGGCGATCATCGCCAGTCCCTATGTGCGGGCGCAGCAGACCGCGGCACTGGTACATGAAACCCTGGGTTTCGCCGAGCCGGTCCTCACCGTCGCCTGGTTGACGCCGGAGAGCGATCCCCGGCAGGTGATCGCTGAGGTCGAGCGCTTGGGCCTGGAACAGGTGCTGCTGGTCAGTCATCAGCCATTGGTCGGCGGCCTGGTCGGCCTGCTCGAGCATGGTCACCTGCAGCAACCGGCGGCGATGAGCACAGCCAGCCTGGCTGAATTGGAGGGCGATTGGCCCCTGGCTGGGCTGATGACCTTGCGAGCATTGCACCATGCCCCGTGAGGCAACCGCCGGCGGATGACCTGATAGCCCTTGGCGATGACCTTTCCGGACGTTGCCTGGGGCTTGATGACTACCGACAATGGGCCATCATTCCAGTCGCGGACCCGGTGCCATGTCGCAGCAGATCTTCTTCGCTCACGCCAACGGCTTCCCCTCGGCCACCTATGGCAAGCTGTTCGCTGCCCTGGCACCGGACTATCAGGTGCTCCACCTGGCGCAACACGCCCATGACCCGCGTTTCCCGGTCGATGACAATTGGCAGAATCTGGTCGATGAATTACTCCACCACCTGAGCCAGCAGGATGCGCCTGTGTGGGGGGTGGGCCATTCCCTGGGCGGCGTGCTGCACCTGCACGCCGCGCTACGCCGACCGGAGTTGTACCGGGGCGTGGTGATGCTCGACTCCCCGCTGCTGACGCGGGCCGATCAATGGTTCATCCGTACCGCCAAGCGCTTTGGTTTCATCGACCGTATCACCCCTGCCGGGCGCACCTTGGGACGCCGCGAAGCCTTCGTCGATCGCGACAGCGCGCGCGACTATTTTCTCGGCAAGACCTTGTTCCGTCACTTTGACCGCGATTGTCTGGAAGCCTACCTGGAACACGGCTTGGAACCGACCGATGACGGCTTGCGCCTGCGCTTCGATGCGGCCACGGAAATCAGCATCTACCGCAGCATTCCCCATGCCAGCCCGGCGCCCGCCAGGCAACTCCAGGTGCCCCTGGCGATGGTCCGAGGCGAGCGCAGCCGAGTCATCCGTCGCCACCATGCGCTGGCGGTGCGTGGCATGGCCAGGGGTGAGTATCACAGCGTACCGGGCGGGCACATGTTTCCCTTGGAACGCCCCGTGGACACCGCCAGCCTGATCAAGGGCCTGTTCGACCGTTGGAGCCAGGCATGAGCGCCCATGTCGAGGAAATCCGCCTGAGCCTCGGGCATATCGAACTGGCCGCGCATCTGTTCGGGCCGCCCGACGGCCTGCCGGTGATCGCGCTGCATGGCTGGTTGGACAACGCCAACAGCTTCGTGCACCTGGCTCCCCGCCTGAGCGGCTTGCGCATCGTTGCTCTCGACCTGGCCGGGCATGGCTATTCGGCCCATCGCCCGGCGGGGGCGGGGTACACCCTTGCCGACTATGCCCACGACGTCCTGCGGGTCGCCGAACAACTGGGCTGGCAACGTTTCGCGCTGCTCGGCCATTCCCTTGGCGCGATCATCTCGGTGCAACTGGCCGGCGCCTTGCCCGAGCGGGTCAGCCATCTGGCGTTGATCGATGGGGTGGTGCCACCGACCGGTAGCGAGACCGATGCGGCCGAGCGCCTGGGGATGGCTCTGCAGGCTCAGCTTCGCCTGGATGGCAAGCGCAAGTCGGTGTACCGCTCGGAAGAGGAGGGGGTGCAGGCGCGCATGAAAGGCATGGTGGCGGTGTCCCATGACGCCGCACAATGGCTGGCCCAGCGAGGCCTGATGCCGGTCCCCGGTGGCTACAGCTGGCGTAGCGACAGCCGCCTGACCTTGCCGTCGCCAATGCGCCTCAGCCAGGCCCAGGCAATGGCCTTCGTGCACCGGGTGCAATGCCCGACCTGCCTGGTGGTGGCGGCCGAGGGCATGCTTGCACGCAACACCGAGCTGCTCGAGCAGCTACCCTTTGAGCAGGTGACTCTTCCTGGTGGTCACCACTTGCACCTCAACGATGAGCACGGCGCGGCCCTTGTCGCAGACTGTTTCAATCGCTTCTTTGGCTTTGCTTGACTTGCGCCGGACAAGTGTCGAGGCTTGCTGGGTTGAACAGGGAGACAACCATGCACATTCCAGACCTCCTGGAGCTAGATCTCGGCGCTGACCGCCGCACGGGTGGCCGATGAGCGCACCCGTTTACAGCCGCACCCTCCTGACTACCTGCCTGATGTTCGCCGCTATTTCGGCGTGGGCCGGCAACCTGCCGGTTCCGGTCGATGCAAAAGTGGTCGACCAGCGCCCTGCCGTGGAGCAGGAACGGGTGTACCCGATGGGGGCATTGCGCAAGATCAGTGGCCGTCTACGTGTCGACGACAAGGTCGAGAGCCGTGGCCAAGTCAGTTCGGTCACTTACGAGCTGCCAGTCGAGCGCACCGCCCGTGAAGCGTTCCACAGTGCCCGCGAGGCACTCCAGCGCGAAGGCGGCTATCCGCTGTTCTGGTGCCAGGGCCGCGATTGCGGCGAGGCCAGCCTGTGGGCCAACGAGGTGTTCGGCAATGCCCGACTCAATGGTGGCGACGAGCAACAGGCGTTCATCCTGCTGCGCCGTTCGGCTGAGCAACCGGACACCCTCGTGGCGCTGTACAGCGTCACCCGTGGAAATCGCCGTGCCTATCTGCATGTCGAAGAGTTCGTCTCCGACAGCCCCCTGGGGGAGATCATGCCCACCGCGGCGACGGTGCTACGTGAAATGCGCGATACCGGCAAGCTCGACTACCCTGACCTGAAGGCGCCGCAGGCAGCCTGGGTGAACCTGCTCGGGCGCAGCCTCAACCTCGACAGCACCCTGCGCGCCAGCCTCAGCGGCGCCGAAGCCGGTGCCTGGCTCGAGGCACTGGTGAAGGCCGGGGTACGCAGCACCAGGCTCGAGGTGGGAGACGCCAAGACCGAAGGTTTGCACCTGGAGTTGATTCGTTGAGCGGGCACTGACATGGTCAATAACGATCGGCTGTTGATCCAGATTCTCCTGCTGACCCTGCTGGGTGCGGCACTGTGGGTGATGGCACCGTTCATGTCGGCACTGCTGTGGGGGGCGATCCTGGCCTTCGCCAGTTGGCCACTGATGCGCTTGCTCACCCGTGCATTGGGGGGGCGTGAGACATTGGCGGCGGGTTTGCTGACCACCGCCTGGATCCTCATCGTGGCGCTGCCGCTGGTGTGGCTCGGCTTCAATCTGGCCGACCATATTCGCGACGCCACCGCCTTCGTGCGCGATATCCAGGTCGATGGCCTGCCCGATGCACCGGCCTGGCTGGCCAACATGCCGTTCATCGGCGAGCGGCTGGTGCAGGGGTGGGAGTCGCTGGACCAGCAGGGCGCGGCCTTGATCGCCTCGATCAAGCCGCACCTTGGACAGGTCGGCAACTGGTTACTGGCGCGTAGCGCACAGATCGGCAGCGGTGTGCTGGAGCTGACCCTGAGTCTGGTGTTCGTGTTCTTCTTCTACCGCGATGGCCCACGCCTGTCGGCGTTCGTGCTGCGCTTGCTGCATCGTCTGGTGGGAGAGCGCGCCGATTATTACCTGGACCTGGTGGCCGGCACCGTGCAGCGGGTGGTCAACGGTGTGATCGGGACAGCGGCTGCCCAAGCGTTGTTGGCGATGATCGGTTTCCTCATCGCCGGCGTGCCGGGGGCCATCGTGCTGGGCCTGGTGACCTTCATGCTCAGCCTGATTCCCATGGGCCCACCGCTGGCGTGGATTCCCGCGACTGGGTGGCTGGTCTGGAAAGGGAATTATGGCATGGCGGTGTTTCTCGGCATCTGGGGCACATTCGTCATCAGTGGCGTGGACAACGTGCTCAAGCCCTACCTGATCAGCCGTGGTGGCAACCTGCCGCTAGTGATCGTTCTGCTTGGCGTGTTCGGTGGGTTGCTGGCTTTCGGATTCATCGGTCTGTTCATCGGGCCGACCTTGTTGGCGGTGGGCTACAGCCTGTTGCTGGATTGGAGTCGTAACGCGCAACAGGAACCGCCCCGCGTCTGAATCGGGCATGGCCTCATCCCTGGCGTGCCGGTGATGGGGCCACCGCAGATCGTTCACTCTCGTCAGAGGTCTGGACGCCCGGTCAGCGTTCAACAATAGGGTCCGATCTTTACGCGTTCTTTATTCCCACCCTGGTTTCGCGATCTCGTCCCTTTACGCCCCTGTCCTCGACAATTTCCCTAAAGCGGCCAACGCCGTACCCAAGGGAATTTGTTCATGCACAGTTACGACTACGCACTGTTATTGGCGTTCTTCGCCATCGTGCTGCTACCGGCCCCGTGGCTTGGGCGTTTCTACTACAAGGTCATGGAAGGCCAGCGTACCTGGCTGACCCCATTGCTCGGCCCAGTGGAGCGCGGTTGCTACCGCCTGGCCGGCGTGCATGCCGACCGGGAACAGAATTGGAAGCAATACGCCCTGGCCTTGCTGGCCTTCAATCTGGCCGGGTTCACGGTCTTGTTCGGCGTGCTCATGTTGCAGGGCGAACTGCCGCTCAACCCTCAGCATCTATCGGGCCTGACCTGGTCGTTGGCCTTCAACACCGCGGTCAGCTACGTCACCAACACCAACTGGCAGGCCTACAGCGGCGAGGCCTCGGTCAGCTACCTGAGCCAGATGCTGGGCCTGGCCGTGCAGAATTTCGTCAGCGCGGCAACCGGCCTGGCGGTACTGGTCGCGCTGTGCCGGGGCATCGCCCGTCGTAGCGCGGCCACCCTTGGCAACTTCTGGGTCGACATGACCCGCGCCACGCTCTACGGTTTACTGCCGCTGTGCCTGCTGCTGGCGCTGTTGCTGGTGTGGCAGGGCGTGCCGCAGACCTTCGCCGACTATACCCATGCCGTGACCCTGCAAGGCGCCGAGCAAGTCCTTCCGTTGGGACCGGCCGCCAGTCAGATCGCCATCAAGCAACTGGGCACCAATGGCGGCGGCTTCTTTGGCGTCAACTCGGCGCACCCGTTCGAAAACCCCACGGCCTGGAGCAACCTGTTCGAGGTGGCGGCGATCATCCTGATCCCGGTGGCCCTGGTCTTCACCTTCGGCCACTACGTCAAGGATCTGCGCCAGAGCCGGGCGATTCTTGCCTGCATGTTCGGCCTGTTCCTGCTCGGTGGAGCAACTGCGTTGTGGTCGGAGTACCAGCCCAATCCCGCGCTGGCCAGCGTCCAGGTCGAACAAAGTGCGCCGCTGGAGGGCAAGGAAAGTCGCTTCGGCACCACCGGTTCGGTGTTATGGACGGTGGCCACCACCGCCGCGTCCAATGGCTCGGTCAACGCCATGCACGACAGCCTCAACCCGCTCACCGGTATGGTCGCGATGGTCAACATGATGGTCGGCGAAGTGATCTTCGGCGGGGTCGGCGCCGGGCTGTACGGGATGTTGCTGTTCGTGCTGGTCGCGGTGTTTCTGGCGGGCTTGATGATCGGTCGCACGCCCGAATACCTCGGCAAGAAGCTCCAGGCGCGGGAGGTGCAACTGTTGGTGGCGACCTTGCTGGTGATGCCGGTTGGCGTGCTGCTGCTCGGCGCCGTCGCCGCCAGTCTGCCTGGCCCGGCGAGCGCCGTGAGCAACCCTGGCGCCCATGGCTTCAGCCAATTGCTGTACGCCTACACCTCGGGCGCAGCCAACAACGGCTCGGCCTTCGCCGGTTTCGCTGCCAACAGCGAGTTTCACAACGTGATGATCGGTCTGGCCATGCTGATCGGGCGTTTCGGCTACATCCTGCCGGTGCTTGCCCTGGCCGGCAGCCTCGCGACGAAACAGCGCGTGCCCCAAGGGCTGAACAGCTTCCCCACCCATGGTCCGCTGTTCACCACATTGCTGCTGGTGACCATCTTGCTGGTAGGTGGCCTGACCTTTCTGCCGGCACTGGCCCTTGGGCCGGTCGCCGAACACTTGAGCCTGGGTTTCTGAGGAGCCGATCATGAACATGCCCATCCCCGATGCCAACGTCACGCACGGGGCCAAGGACCAGACCGCTTTTTCCGCGCTGTGGCGCGCGGCCCTGGTGCAGGCTTTCGTCAAGCTCGACCCCCGCCAGCTCAAGCGCTCGCCGGTGATGCTGGTGGTGGCCCTGACCGCCGTGGCGACCACCGTGTTGTGCCTGGTCCCCGGCCATGAGGTGAGCACCGGCGTCGCTGTGCAGATCACCTTGTGGCTGTGGTTCACCGTGTTGTTCGCCAACTTTGCCGAAGCCTTGGCCGAGGGCCGTGGCAAGGCCCGCGCCGATAGCCTCAAGGCCGGCAGCCAGGGGTTGCTGGCCCAGCGCCGTCAGCACGACGGCAGCTTCCAGAGCGTGGCTGCCAGTCAGCTGCGCAAGGACGATGTGGTACGAGTGGTAGCCGGCGAGTTGATCCCTGGCGATGGCGAGGTGCTCGAAGGCATTGCCGCCGTCAACGAAGCGGCCATCACCGGTGAATCGGCACCGGTCATCCGCGAGTCCGGAGGCGATCGCTCGGCGGTCACCGGCAATACCCGCCTGGTCTCCGACTGGTTGCTGATCCGTATCACCAGCAACCCCGGCGAATCGACCCTGGACCGCATGATCGCTCTGGTCGAAGGCGCCAAGCGGCAGAAGACTCCGAACGAGGTCGCCCTGGACATCCTGTTGGTCGGCTTGACCTTGATCTTCCTGATCGTGGTGGCCACCTTGCAGCCGTTCGCCCACTTCGTCGGCGCCAGCTTGCCGTTGATCTTCCTCGCTGCGCTGCTGGTGACGCTGATTCCGACCACCATCGGCGGCCTGCTCTCGGCCATCGGCATCGCCGGCATGGACCGCCTGGTCCGGCTCAATGTCATCGCCCGCTCCGGTCGGGCAGTGGAGGCTGCCGGCGATGTGCATACGCTGCTGCTCGACAAGACCGGTACCATCACCTTCGGTAACCGACGCTGCAGCGCGGTCTACCCGGCACCGGGAGTCGCCGTCCGGGAGCTGGGGGAGGGCGCCTTGCTCGCCTCTCTGGCCGATGACACGGCCGAGGGCAAGTCGATCGTGGATTACCTGCGTCAGCAACAGCATTTCGTCGAGCCCTCGGCGGAGCAGTTCGAAGCGGTGGCCTTCAGCGCCGAAACGCGGCTCTCGGGCATCGACATGCAAGCGCATCGTTACCGTAAGGGCGCCGTCGACGCCGTGCTCGGGTTCATCGGGCTGTCCCGCACGCAGATGCCAAGTGCCCTGGCGCGCGAGGTGGAACGCATCGCCCAGGATGGCGGCACGCCGTTGCTGGTCTGCATCGATCAGCGCCTGCTCGGCGTGATCCACCTCAAGGACGTGGTCAAGCCGGGCATCCGTGAGCGCTTTGCCGAGCTGCGCAAACTGGGCATTCGCACGGTGATGGTCACCGGTGACAACCCGCTGACCGCCGCTGCGATTGCCGCCGAAGCGGGCGTGGATGACGTGCTGGCCGAAGCCACTCCGGAGAAAAAGCTGGCGCGCATCCGTCAGGAGCAGAGCGAGGGGCGCCTGGTGGCGATGTGTGGTGATGGCGCCAACGATGCACCGGCACTGGCCCAGGCCGATGTGGGGATGGCCATGAACGATGGCACCCAGGCGGCTCGAGAGGCGGCCAACATGGTCGACCTGGACAGCGACCCGACCAAGTTGCTGGATGTGGTGCAGGTCGGCAAGGAACTGTTGGTGACACGCGGTGCGCTGACCACCTTCTCGATCGCCAATGACGTGGCCAAGTACTTCGCCATCCTGCCGGCCTTGTTCACCGCCATCTACCCGCAACTGGGCGTGCTCAACCTGATGCACCTGAGCAGCCCGCAGAGCGCCATTCTCTCGGCGATCGTCTTCAACGCGCTGATCATCATCGCGCTGATACCCCTGGCGCTGCGTGGTGTGCGGGTACATGCGGCGAGCGCTGCGCACTTGCTGCGGCGCAATTTGCTGATCTACGGCGTCGGCGGCCTGCTGGTGCCGTTCGCTGGAATCAAGCTGATCGACCTGCTGCTCACTGCCTTGCACCTGGTCTGAGGAGGCCAACATGATGACTTTGCTACGTCCGGCGCTGAGCCTGCTGGTACTGATGACCCTGATCACTGGCGTGGTGTATCCGTTGGCGGTGACCGCGCTCGCCCAGGTCGCCTTCCCCGGGCAGGCCAATGGCAGCCTGGTTCGCGATGCCCAGGGCCAGGTGCGCGGTTCGGCGCTGATCGCCCAGGATTTCCAGGGCGATGGTTGGTTCCATGTCCGACCTTCGGCGGGCAACTATGCGACCGTGGCCAGCAGTGGCAGCAACCTGGCGCCGAGTAACCCGGCCTTGGCCGAGCGGATCAAGGGCGAGGCCGCGATGTTGTACCAGGCCTCCCTGGGGCCGGTACCCCTGGCGTTGCTCACCACCTCGGGCAGCGGGCTGGATCCGCATTTGCCACCAGAGGCGGTGGCCTACCAGATTCCGCGGGTCGCAGCGGCCCGGCAGATGTCGGTGGCACGCTTGCAAGCCATGCTGGAAGAGGCCACCCTCCACCCATTGATCGGGCCGCCGGTGGTCAACGTACTGGTGTTGAACCAGGCCTTGGACAACCTGAGCCATTGATGTCGGGGCCCCTGATTGCCGGTCTTCGCAAAGGATGAATCATGAGTGACTCCACCCGCGCCGATGCGCTGTTGGCCACCTTGCCGCGCAGCGGTCGCGGCAGGCTGAAGGTCTTTCTCGGTGCAGCGCCTGGGGTCGGCAAAACCTACGCCATGCTCCAGGCTGCGCACGCCCAGCAACGGCAGGGCGTGCAGGTCCGGGTCGGGGTGGTCGAGACCCACGGCCGCGCCGAAACCGAAGCCCTGCTCGCCGGACTGCTCCAGCAACCGCTGCTGCGCAGCGAGTACCGCGGCGTCACCCTCGAGGAAATGGACCTGGACGGCTTGCTCAATTCGGCCCCGGCGCTGGCCCTGGTCGATGAGCTGGCCCACACCAACGCCCCTGGCAGCCGCCATGCCAAGCGCTGGCAGGACGTGCAGGAACTGCTCGCTGCCGGCATCGACGTATACACCACGGTCAACGTCCAGCACCTGGAAAGCCTCAATGACAAGGTGCGTGACATCACCGGGGTGCAGGTACGCGAAACACTGCCGGACTGGATCCTGCAGGAAGCCTATGAGCTGGTGCTGATCGACCTGCCGCCGCGTGAGCTGCTCGAGCGCCTGCGCGAGGGCAAGGTCTACGTCCCGGAGCAGGCGCGGGCGGCGATCGACGCGTTCTTCTCGCAGACCAATCTTACCGCCCTGCGCGAACTGGCCATGCAGACTGCGGCGGCCCAGGTCGATGCCGACCTGGCCCATGGCTACCGTCAGCGTGGCGAGGCGGCGCCGGCCCTGCGTGGGCGCCTGCTGGTGGGGGTGGATGGCGACGAGCAGGCCGAACGCCTGGTGCGTCATGCCAGCCGTGTCGCACAGCGTCGGCACCTCCCCTGGAGCCTGGTGCATGTCGACAATGGCCGGCTGCGTGACGAGAGCGCCCGCCAGCGCCTGCAGGCTGCCCAGCAATTGGCCGAACGGCTGGGCGGTGAAGTGGTGGTGCTGCGTGCCGGCGAAGCGGCACATGGGTTGCTGCAGCATGCCGCCGAGCGCCGCGCCAGCTTGGTGCTGGTCGGCCAGTCGCGTGACCGCCTGCATCGCCGCCTGTTCGACACGGGGGTCGCGGCGCGGTTGCTGCGCGAGCGCCATGGCCTTGAGATCAACGTGCTCGACCGCGACGCCCAGGTGCCGGTTGTGCGCGCTTCGGTCAGCCGGATCTGGGAGTGGCGTCACTACCTGCTGGCATTGCTCGCCACCGCACTGGCTGCCGGCCTGGCTTGGGCGGTTGCCAGCGTACTGGCGCTGCCCAACATCTCGCTGGTATTTCTCGCCGCGGTGCTGCTGGTGGCAGTGCGCAGCAGTCTCGGCCCGGCGCTCGCCTGTGCGGCGATGTCGTTCCTGGCCTATGACTTCCTGTTCATCCCGCCGCATTTTTCGTTCACCATCCAGCGAGAAGAGGACGTGCTGACCCTGTTGTTCTTTCTGCTCGTGGCCACCTTGACCGGCAACCTGGCCGCTCGCCAGCGCCGCCAGTTGCAAGCCCTGGGCGAGACCCAGGCGCAGACCAGTCAGCTACTGGACCTGTCGCGTCGGCTGACGGTGGCTACCGATCGCCAGGCGGTGTTCAACGCCGCCGGCCAACACCTCGGTGGCTGGCCGGATGTCTACGCCAGCCTGTTCGAGCGCGATCGCGAAGGCCAGTTGCAGTTGGCCAGCGGCGACGCCCAGGCGCTGAGCGACAACGAACGCGCTGCCGCTGAATGGGCCTGGCAGCATGGCCAGGCCGCAGGCCTCGGCAGCGATACCTTGCCCAATGGCCGCTGGTGGTGGTGGCCGCTGGCGGTCGACGATCAGCCGCTGGCCCTGCTTGGCGTGCGGCCGCGATCCGGCGAGCAGTTGGGCGCGCAGCGTCGGCGTCTGCTCATGGCCCTCGGCCAACCTCTGGCCCAGGCCTTGGCCCGTGCGCGTCTGGCCGAGCAGTTGGAGGCCGCCCGTCTGCACGGCGAGACCGAACAGCTGCGCAGCGCCTTGCTGGCGTCGGTGTCCCATGACCTGCGTACGCCGCTGACCGCCATGCGCGGCAGTATCGACAGCCTGCTGGCGCTGGGCGAGGCGATCCCTGTCCACGACCGCCGTGAGCTGCTCGAAGGCACGCGCAACGAAGCCGAACGCCTCGACCGCTACATCCAGAATCTGCTCGACATGACCCGGCTTGGCCATGGCGGACTCAAGCTCGCCCGCGACTGGGTGGCCCCCGCCGACATCGTCGGCAGTGCCCTGAATCGTCTACGCGTGGTGCTGGCACCGCTGCGCGTGCACAGCGAGGTGCCGACCGAGCTGCCTCTGCTGTTCGTGCATGCTGCGCTGATCGAGCAGGCCTTGGTCAACGTGCTGGAAAACGCCGCACGCTTCTCGCCGACCCAAGGCCGCCTGCGCTTGCAGGTGTCGGTGCAGGGCGAGCAATTGCACATCGCCGTCTGCGACGAGGGGCCGGGCATTCCCGTGGCCGAACGAGAAAAGATCTTCGACATGTTCTATACCGCCGCCCGCGGCGATCGGGGCGGGCAGGGCACAGGCCTTGGCCTGGCGATCTGCCAGGGTATGATCGGTGCCCATGGCGGGCAGATTCTGGTGGGCGATGGCATCGATGGCCACGGCACCTGCATCACTCTATGCTTGCCGCTGCCTATGCAACCCGACGCCGAAAGCGAAAGCCCATGAATCCATCCGCCACTCTCCTGGTCATCGATGACGAACCGCAGATCCGCAAGTTCCTGCGTATCAGCCTGAGCTCACAAGGCTACAAGGTGATCGAGGCCGCCACTGGCGGCGAAGGCTTGGCCCAGGCCGCATTGGCCAAACCCGATCTGGTCGTGCTCGACCTCGGTTTGCCAGACATGGATGGCCAGCAGGTATTGCGCGAGCTGCGTGAGTGGAGCGCGGTACCGGTGATGGTGCTGTCGGTGCGTGCCAGCGAAGTGCAGAAGGTAGATGCGCTGGACGGCGGCGCCAACGACTACGTGACCAAGCCGTTCGGTATCCAGGAGTTCCTCGCCCGGGTGCGAGCATTGCTGCGCCAGGTGCCTCAGGCAGGCGGCAGCGACGTGGCGGCGAGCTTCGGGCCGCTGCGGGTGGACTTCGCCTTCCGCCGAGTGACCCTCGATGGTGTCGAGGTGGCGCTCACACGCAAGGAGTATGCACTGCTGGCACAACTGGCGGGGCATCCAGGGCGGGTGATCACCCAGCAGCAGCTGCTCAAGGACATTTGGGGGCCGACCCATGTCGACGACACCCACTACCTGCGCATCGTGATCGGCCATCTGCGGCAAAAGCTGGGGGATGACCCGACTGCGCCACGGTTCATCATTACCGAGGTGGGGGTGGGGTATCGATTAGTGGCGCCGGGGGGGTGAGCGCTCGGTGAAGTCGCTGCCCGTCGAGATTGGCGCAGATGTGCGACATCTGTGCGGTTGACAACTGTGCGATAAACAATTTGTTACGTATTAGATAGCCTGCTACCATTTCTAGTCCGTGAGATACGATGTCATTCATCTGAATGACTGCATGAGAGCTGTCGGAACAGAGCAGGACGCGTATACCTGCCACCAGCAGCGCTTCACGGTCTAAGTGATTAGTCATAGGTAGACCTGCATGTTGTTAGCCAAACAAACCTCGCGAAGGAAGTTCCTGCTTTCTTCGTTGATTGCCTTGCCCGCCATGGGCATCACCGTCAAAGGTCTGAGCGCGGCGATGGCTGCGCAGATGGTGGCGCCGAGCCTGGACACCTATACCCCCACCTTCTTCACCCCGGCCGAGTGGACCTTCGTCATGGCCGCATGCGACCGGCTGATTCCCGCCGATGGCCGTGGCCCAGGCGCGCTGGAAACCAACGTGCCGATCTTCATCGATCAGCAATTGGCCGGGGACCTGGGCAGCGAGATCTACCTCGAAGGGCCGTTCGACCTGAACGCGCCAGCCACCTTGGGTTATCAGTTGCCGTACACCCCGCAGCAGATCTACTGCATGGGCATCGCCGCACTCGAGCACTGGTGCCAGGCCACCCACGGCCAGCACTTTGCCCTGCTGCCGTTGGACAAACGCGACGACGTGCTGAAGAAGCTGCAAGGCGGCCAAGTCGATTTTGCCGCCCACGGCGAAGACGTGCTCAAGGCCAAGCTGTTCTTCAACGAGTTGCTCAATCACAGCCGTCAGGGCTGGCTGGCCGACCCCATCTACGGCGGCAACAAGGGCATGAAGGCGTGGATCGCCATCGGCTTCCCTGGTGCCCGTGCCAGCTACCTGGAATGGGTGGCCCAGCACAACGTTCCGTACCCACTCGGCCCGGTCAGCCTGACCGGCCAACGCGGTTGATTTCTCGCCCCGATACAGCATTCAAGGTTTTTTATGGCACACATTACCAATGACGAAGTCGACGTCGCGGTCGTCGGCCTGGGCTGGGCCGGCTCGCTGATGAGCATCGAGCTCGCCCAGGCGGGCTTGAAGGTACGCGCCTTCGAGCGCGGTGAAGACCGCACCAATGCCGACTTCGCCTACCCCAAGCCGGCCGATCAATACGCCTATGGCGTGCGCAATAAGATCATGGTCGCGCCCAAGGACGGTGCACTCACCGTGCGCCACAACATGCACAGCACCGCCTTGCCGACCCGCCAGTGGGGCGCGTTCGTACCGGGCACCGGTGTCGGTGGTTCCGGCCTGCACTGGACCGGCGTGTTGATCCGCCCGACGCCGACCGATATCAAGCTCAAGACCTATGCCGAACAGGCCTATGCGCCGGGCATCCTGCAGAGCGACATGACCCTGGGCGATTACCCGTTCACCTGGGACGAGATCGAGCCATTCCTGGACAAGTTCGACAAGATCTGCGGTCTGTCGGGCAACACCGGCAACCTGCGCGGTCAGATCATCGAAGGCGGCGACCCCTTCGAGGGGCCACGTTCCAATCCCTTCCCGCTGCCGGCGCTCGAAGACACGCTGAACAACAAGCTGTTCGCAGATGCCGCGCGCAAGCTCGGCTACCACCCGTTCCCCAACCCGTCGGCCAACGTCTCGCGGGCCTGGAAGAACCCCTACGGCAACCAGATCGCACCGTGCAACTACTGCGGCTACTGCAGCAAGTACCCGTGCCTGAACTACTCGAAGGCCTCGCCGCAGACGGCAGTGATGGACGCGCTCAAGCGCATGGACAACTTCGACTACCGGGTCAACGCCAATGTCCTGCGCGTCGAGTTGCACCCCGATGGCAAGACTGCCAAGGGCATCACCTACGCCGACGCCCAGGGCAACGAAGTGTTCCAGCCAGCGAAGATCGTGGTGCTGGCGGCCTTCCAGTTCGTCAACGTGCGCCTGATGCTGCTGTCGGGCATCGGCCAGCCGTACAATCCGATCACCCGCAAAGGCACGGTCGGGCGCAACTACGCGTTCCTCAGCAATGGTGGCGCCACGCTGTTCTTCAAGGACAAGCACTTCAACCCGTTCGCCACCGCCGGTGCTACCGGGCAGATGTTCAACGACGTCTCGCCGGGCAACTACGATGGCCCATCCCTGGGCTTCATCGGCGGCGCCAAGATCCACAGCTCGCAGGCCACCGGCACGCCGATCGGCACCGCGCTGCCAGCCGGTACCCCGGAGTGGGGCCAGGGCTGGAAGGAGGGCATGCAGGACTGGTACGGGCATTCGATGAAGATCAGCATCTCCACCGGTTGCATGTCGTACCGCGACCACTACGTCGACCTTGACCCGACCTACAAGGATCCCTGGGGTCAGCCGCTGCTGCGCATCACCTTCGACTGGAAGGAAAACGAGCTCAAGTTGCAGCAGCACCTGCGCAAGATCGTTCTGGACATCACCAAGGAACTGAACCCCGACAGCTACAGCGAGAGCTTCTTGAGCATGGACTCGCACTGGGACATCACCAAATACGTGTCCACCCACAACGTCGGTGGCGCGATCATGGGTGACTCGCCGGAAACCAGCGCACTGAACCGCTACCTGCAGAGCTGGGACGTGCACAACGTGTTCGTGCCAGGCGGCAACGCCTTCCCACAGAACTTCCAGGCCAACCCCACCGCCCTGATCGGCGCGCTGACGCTGTTTTCGGCCCAGGCCATCAAGGATCAGTACCTGAAGAACCCTGGCCCGCTGGTGCAGGCGTGAGGAGCGAGACGATGAAAGCCAAATCCCGTTCCGTATTGCTGATCCTGCTGGCGGTCGCCGTGATCGCAGCCGTGCTGGCATGGATCGTTGCCGGCCTGCTCAACCGCTCGGGCGATCCTGAGGCCAAGATGACCCAGGCCGTGACCCCGGCCTTGATCGAGAAGGGCGCTTACCTGGCGCGTGCCGGTGACTGCGTGGCCTGCCACACCAGCCATGACGGCGGCAAGCCGTTCGCTGGTGGGTTGGGCATCGCCTCGCCGATCGGCACGATCTATTCGACCAACATCACGCCGGACAAGAAAACCGGCATCGGCGCCTGGACCTACGGCGAGTTCGAGCGTGCGGTACGCCGCGGCATCGGCCACGACGGCAGCGCGCTGTACCCGGCCATGCCGTTCCCGTCCTATGCCAAGGTCAGTGACCAGGACACCGAAGCGCTGTATGCCTACTTCATGCAAGGCGTCGCTGCGGTCGAGCAGCCGAACAAGGCCAACGACATTCCCTGGCCGCTGTCGATCCGCATGCCGCTGGCTTACTGGCGCGCAATGTTCTCGCCAGCGCCGCAGCCCTTCGTGGCCGGTACCAGCGATGCTCAGCTGGCCCGTGGCGCGTACCTGGTGCAGGGACTCGGTCACTGCGGCTCGTGCCACACCCCACGCGCCCTGACCTTGCAGGAAAAAGGCCTGGACGAGACTACCGGCAGCTACCTGACCGGCGCCGAACTCAACGGCTGGAACGTTCCGGCACTGCGCGGCATGCCGCACTGGAGCGAGCAAGAGCTGGTCGAGTACCTAGGGAGTGGGCGTAACGCCAAGGCCTCGGTGGCCGGTGAGATGACCGACGTGATTGCCAACAGCACCTCACATATGAGCGATGCCGACTTGCAAGCGATCGCGGCGTACCTGAAGGCACTGTCTCCCGCCAAAGGCCCGGCCTACCAGCATCAGGCCGAGCGCAGCGCGGCGACCACGGCCAAGCTGACCGCGGCGAAAGACCTCACCTTGGGCGAGCGGCTGTACCTCGACAACTGTGGAGCCTGCCACTTCGTCTCCGGTGAAGGTGCGCAGCGGGTGTTCCCACGCCTGGATGGCGCGTCGGTGGTCAATGCCGGCAATGCCGATGCTTTGCTGCACGTGATCCTGGCCGGTGCGGCGACGCCGTCGACCGAGCGAGCACCGTCGGTACTGCCGATGCCGGGCTTCGCCGAGCGCATGGATGATGCCGAACTGGCCGAGCTGGCGACCTTCCTGCGTCAGGGCTGGTCGAACCAGGCTTCGGCGGTGACCGAGCAGCAGGTCCGAGCGGTGCGCAGCGCATTGCACCCCTGATGACGGCCTGATACCCAAGGTCCGGCGCCGTTGCAGGTGACGCTGTCGGAGCCTTGGGCAGGTTTCGTGGTCAGGCGCTGACAGAGGCCTGCGGCGCCGGTCGTTGCCTGGCCGATGGGTGTGCCAGGCCAGCGTCGTCGAGCTGACCCTGCAACTGGCGAAACTGCTCGACGATGGCATCGATCAGTTGCTCATCCTTGACCGGGTCCAACCCCTGGTACGGCTTGCCGTTGTAATCGCCGGCATAGGTCAGCACCGCTTCCACACGCTCCGCGTTTTCCTCATAGACCTGCCTGATCACCTGGGCTTCCCGATCCTTGCCATCGACGCAGCCGAGCGCATAGTGGATGGCCAGGGCAGCTCCGAATGCGAGCGCTGGCGTCGGGATGCCATGTTTCGCGGCAAGGTCGATGCTGCTGAAGATGCGCTCGTTGCGCTGCAACTTGCGCAACGGATCGCGCCCGACCCGCGCACAGGGGTCACGGAACGACGTCTTGCAGCGCTCCAGGAACGCATTGGCGAAATCGCCGACGGCCTCCGCCATCTCGGCGTTTTCCGCCACCAACGCCGGACCCACTTCCTCGCGGACCAGGCGCTCGGCCAACTCGCTCACGCGGGAGTCGCCCATGGCCTGGCCTACCCAGGCATAGCCCAGCTGGCTGGCGTACCAGGCGACGATGGCATGCGGGCCGTTCCACAGGCGGTTCTTGATGACCTGGATCTGGGCGATATCGCTCACCGTCTTGACCTGGCGCAGGCGCTCCAGCAGATCGCTGCCGCGCTCGACATACAACGGCATGTCCGGCTCGCTGTTGAACAGGATCAGGTGCAATTGGCTCAGGGCGCTGCTCGACTGGGCGAAGGGCCGGAAGCGGCCGATCAGGCGCTCGTATTCCGGTAGTGGCTTGGAGGGCGGCGTCGTGGCTGTCGGCTCTTCCTCGAGGCTGTTCTGGAACATCTGCGACTTGATGCGTAGCTGGCGTACCAGTGCGTCGTTACTGAGCTTGGAGACGATGCGGCTGACGACCGTTTCAGCGAAGTGAGTCTTGTGCAGGATCTGTTCGCCGATCTCCGGCGTGCACAGCAGCGCCAATTCGGCTTGCACGTGCCGGCGCACGAATGAGGCGCCGCCGATCTTGTTCAGTACGATCAGGATGGTCAGCTCGCGGCCACGGCGCTCGAAGCGCTGCAGCAGCCCCTTGGCAATGACCTGTGCCTGGCTGCGGATGGCTTGCTCGGGCAGGCTCAAGCCGATGATTTCAGCCGCGGTATACATGTCGATGACCGCATCGTCGTCGTCCATGTCGATCATCCGGATATTGTCGATGGTCTGGTCGAACGAGGTGGCGCCATAACGTACGCTGTAGCTGCCGAACGCCGAGACGGTTTCCCGCAGCATGCGCGAGCGGCTGGCTGCGATGATCTCGCAAGGACGGGTATAGCCATCCCAGTGGGAGAACACCTGGGTCAGATAACCGCCGCCGATGGCGCCGAAACCATGGATGCCGACGCGAAACTGATTGAGCGACTGCGGGAATGGCTCGTTCAGCGCCGGCATGCCGAGGTGTGGCACGCACTCGGTCAAGTCGGCCAGGAACTCGGTCATGCTGTGATACGCCTTGAGCGCGCCAGCCTTGACTTCGGCTGCAGGCGGCTTGATGTCCTCGATCAGGATCGCTTGCCCCTCGGCGCGCAGGGCCGACAGCATGCCGTTTTCCGAGTCTTCGACCATGAAACACTGGTCCGGCTCGCAGTTCAGTGCACGGGCGGCGCGCAAGAAGATTTCCGGATGAGGTTTGCCTTGGCTCACTTCGTCGCCGCAGACGGTGATGTCGAAGTACTTGAGCACATTGGCATTGATCAGGTACTCCTCGGCGATGACGCGGCGGCTGGAGGTGGCCACGGCCAGGGTCAGGCCGGACTTGCGCAGGCGTTCGAGTACTTCCAACAGGCCCGGCTTGATCGGCACACCGTGATTGCGCACGTATTCCAGTTCGAGCTCGTCGGCGCGTTTGCGCACTTGCGCGTAAGGGAAGTCGTCGCCGTTGTGCGCCTTGGCCAGGGCTTCAGCCCTTTTTGCGCTAAGGCCCAGCGAGCCGATCAAGGTGTGCTCGCCCAAGGCCTTGCCGGCGATTTCCAGGGACGCTTGTTTCAGCGTCCTGAAGCGCAGACGCTCGGTGTCGAACATGGTGCCATCCATATCGAAGATGGCGCTGAAAATACGTTTGCCTTGAAAAAAGATCATGGGTGGTTGCCCCTTGTGTTGCGAGAAATGAGGCTCGCCTTCAGATATGCGAATGGCGAGGACGGCACGAGCAATGCAGCAAGGCAGTCAAGTGGGGGGCAGTCGATCCAGAGGCGCACGCTTGGGCGTGACGCAAAAGTAAGGCGGGGCGGAGCGGGGGGTGCAGAGGAGGTTTGCAAGCTTCGCGGCGATGCGGGCGCCACGTTTGCCTTTGAGGTCACGCCCACTGGCTGCAGCTTGGTTTGCAGACAGTGGGCGAAAATAGCGATGGATACGTGTGATTCCAAGCATGAGGTGCTTTTTTTCCTGTTTCGTTACCGATTCCTTTTTACCCTTGCACGTATGCGCAACGGATTGCAAGGCGCTGGAGCGGGGTCAGTGACTGTCGCAAGGCGCGCCATAGAGCTGTAGCCCAAGGGTGCTGGGCGCTGCCGAAGAATGCCTTGGCTGTGATAATTCTTCGTTTTTTTGGCTCTTCGCGGATTGGTGGGGGCAGGGTTTTGGTTTTGGGTTCTCTGGGGGCTCCGGGGTTGGGGCTTTGGGGTTGTGTGGCTGATCCAAGGGATGTAGCGGCGCTACTGGCCCCTTCCGCCTTTACGGCGGGTCCCTTAATGAGATGGTCACCCCGGCACCCTGCGAGGC